>JANORI010000307.1:0-4603 GCA_031415235.1 Acidobacteriota bacterium
CTGCTCAGCAAGGTGGTAGACCTGCTCGCCGACGTGCCCATGGACGATCGGGACACCAAAGGCGACCTCTACGAGTACATGCTCGGCAAGATCGCCAGCGCCGGACAGAACGGCCAGTTCCGCACGCCGCGCCACATCATCCGCTTGATGGTGGAACTCACGGCGCCGCAACCGAGCGACCTCATTTGCGATCCGGCTTGCGGCACATCGGGTTTCCTCGTGGCAGCCGGCGAGTATCTACGCGAGCGACATCCCGCGATGCTGGGCGACGCCAAACAGTCGAAGCACTTCCACGAACAGATGTTCCACGGCTTCGACTTCGACCACACCATGCTGCGCATCGGCAGCATGAACATGCTGCTCCACGGGGTTGAGAGTCCGGATATCCGCTACCGCGACTCGCTCGCCCAGGACCACGCCGGCGACGAAGAAGCCTACACACTGGTGCTGGCCAATCCACCCTTCGCCGGCAGCCTCGATTACGATAACACCGCTAAGGACCTGCTGAAGATCGTGAAGACCAAGAATACAGAGATGCTCTTCCTGGCGCTCTTCATTCGTCTGCTGAAGCCCGGCGGCCGCGCCGCGGTAATCGTGCCCGACGGCGTGCTCTTCGGATCGAGCAAGGCCCACAAGGAACTGCGCCGCCTGCTGGTAGAGGACCAGAAGCTCGACGCCGTCGTGTCATTGCCGGGCGGCGTGTTCAAGCCCTACGCCGGCGTGTCCACGGCCATCCTGCTCTTTACGAAGACCAACAGCGGCGGCACCGACCACGTGTGGTTCTACGACGTGGACGCCGACGGCTGGAGCCTGGACGACAAGCGCACGCCGCTCTTGCCCGAGGCGAAGCTCGGGTGCGTTTCCGCGGAAACGCAGACGGCCGAGGAGCACGCGAAGAACAACATGCCGGATGTGCTGACGCGCTGGGCCGAGCGCGCGGGCTCCGAGCGCGAACGTCCCCGGACCGCGCAGAGCTTCTGCGTGGCGAAGGCGGACATCGCAGCGCAGGGGTATGACCTGAGTCTGAACCGCTACAAGGAGGTGGTCCACGAGGAGGTGGAGCACCGATCGCCGACGGAGATACTCAAGATACTGGCAGCCCTCGAAGATGACATCGCAGCAGGGACAGCGAACCTCAAAGGCATGCTGTAGTGAGCCGTCCGTCGATCGTATCGCTCGCAGCTCTCTGTGACCGGATCACGGACGGGACGCATCAGCCGCCGAAGTTTTCTGACGCCGGCGTTCCGTTTATTTTTGTGAGCAACATTGGAAACGGCCGAATCGATCTCAAGACGTCAAAGTTCATCACGCGGGGTCAGCATCAGGAGCTAACACAGCGTTGCCCGATTGAGCCTGGAGACGTTCTCTACACGACCGTGGGGTCGTACGGCAACGCTGCACAGGTGCTGGGTTCAGCGCCCTTCGCTTTTCAGCGTCACATTGCCCACCTAAAGCCGAGGGGCGACCTCGTAGCGCCGGCGTACCTTGTCGCTGTCCTGAACTCGGCCATCGTCAAATCGCAAGTCGATCGCTTGGTTCGCGGCGTTGCTCAGAAGACGCTAAACCTTGCGGCACTGAAGGCAGTGCGCGTTCCGCTACCGTCACTGCCGGAGCAGCGCCGCATCGCCGACATCCTCGACCGCGCGGACACTCTGCGCGCCAAGCGCCGCGCCGCCCTCGCACTGCTCGACACGCTGACGCAATCGATGTTCATCGACATGTTTGGCGATCCTGCGACTAACCCGAAGCGTTGGCCGACATCTCGACTAGGAGATCTCATCGCCAGTGGCCCCCAGAATGGCCTCTACAAACCATCAACCGACTACGGATCAGGAACACCGATCCTGCGCATCGATGGCTTCTACGATGGCGCCGTCACCGACCTCCGGGAACTGAAGAGGGTCCGCCTGACAGACCAAGAGCGTGAGCTGTTTCGGCTTCGAGCGGATGATGTCGTTATCAACCGAGTCAACAGTCGCGAGTATCTCGGCAAGTCCGCCTTGATACCGGCACTGGACGAGCCGACGGTATTCGAATCGAACATGATGAGGTTCAGCCTCAATCGCCAGGTCGTGGAGCCGCTGTACGTCGTGGCCTCTCTGCAGACCGCTGCCGTGAAGACACAGATTCTACGGTCGGCCAAGGACGCGATCAATCAGTCGAGCATCAATCAGCAAGACGTGAACGGCATTCGGCTCAACATCCCCCGTTTGGACCTTCAACGGGAATTCGTCTTGCGCGTCGCCGCCGCCGACAAGCTCAAGGCCGCTCACCGGGCGTCACTCGCTCAGCTCGACGCCCTCTTCGCCTCCCTCCAGCACCGCGCCTTCCGCGGGGAGCTGTGATAGCCATGCCGACCACGCAAGAACAGCTTCGGCAGTGGCTCGAATCGCCTGAGGGCACGAACCTCGAGTTCAAGTCGGCGAAGAACCGGTTCGACTTCGGCGATTTGGTTGAATACTGCGTGGCCCTTGCGAACGAAGGTGGCGGGCAGGTGATCCTTGGGGTGTCCGACCGCAGGCCGCGAACGATCGTCGGTTCAGCGGCGTTTACAGAACCCGGACGAACCGAAGCTGGTCTGCACGAGCGGCTTCGTCACCGGATTCCGGTTGAGGAGCTCCAAACACCGGATGGTCGCGTCGTCATAGTTCACGTGCCAGGACGGCTCCCGGGGAGCCCTTGGCAGCATCCTGACGGGCGGTATTTGAAGAGGGCCGGGGATGGACTTGTCAGCCTTGGCCCGGATGAACTCAAGGCGATGTTTGCCGAGACCGGCCCGGACTTCTCGGCCGAAGTGTGCGAAGGCGCTGCCATGGGCGACCTCGACGCGTCCGCCATCGCCGCGTTTCGATCCCGGTGGGCGGCCCGGGAGAGCGACGACCGCAGGCTGGCTTGGACGGATGAGCAGACACTCGCAAACGCCGAGCTGACGGTCGGTGGCCGCCTTACCTACGCGGCGCTGATTCTGTTCGGCACCCATGCCGCGCTGGGGCGTCACCTCGACCAGTGCGAACTGGTCTTCGAGTACCGCCCGTCCGACGCATCGGGACCGGCGGCCGATCGACGTGAGTTCCGCGAAGGTTTCTTCATGTGGCAGGACTCCCTCTGGGATCGCATCAACCTGAGGAACGATCGCCAGTCCTACCAGGACGGCTTGTTCAGGAACGAACTCCTGACGTTCGACGAGGCGTCAGTGCGTGAGGCGCTGCTCAACGCCGTGTCGCACCGTGACTACCGGAGCGGCAGCTCGGTCTTCGTTCGGCAGTACCCTCAGCGTCTCGAGGTCGTCAGTCCGGGTGGCTTCCCGCCCGGTGTTACCGTCGACAACCTGCTCGACGCGCAGAACCCACGGAACCGACGGCTGGCGACGGCGCTGCAGAAGTGTGGCCTCATCGAGCGATCGGGGCAGGGCATGAACTTGATGTTCGAGCACGCGATCCGCCAGGGCAAAGCGCTCCCAGACTTCAACGGTACGTCAGCGCACGAGGTTCGCCTTTCCCTCCAAGGGGCAGTGACCACCCCTGCATTCGTGCGATTCATCGAGCGCTTGGGCGCGGAGAAACTTCAATTGTTCTCGACAGACGACTTCCTGGCTCTCGACCATCTCCGTCGCGAGACTCCCCTGCCTGCGCAGCTGAAGGCCAGGCTTCCTGGCTTGATTCAAGCCGGTGTGGTGGAGCGGGTCGGAAGTGGCCGGGGCGTCACGCACATTCTCGCCCGGAGCCTGTACGCCGCTCTCGGTGGCAAGGGCACCTACACCCGAAAGAAGGGCTTGGACCGCGGGACCAACAAGGCTCTCCTGCTTCAGCACATCCGAGAGAACGCGGCGACGGGCTCTCAGATGAGGGAGTTTTTGGACGTTCTTCCCGCGGTCGGCGGGCGGGACGCCATCAAGGCCCTGCTACGGGAGTTGCGCCGAGACGAAGCCATCAAGCTCGTGGGTCTCCGGAAGCGCGCGCGATGGTACCCAGCCTGATTGGGGATGTTGTCCCATAAAATTGCCCCATAAACCCAAAGGGCGTTCCTGTAACTCCTTGCTTTTGAGCGGTTTGCCTTTGGGGTGGTTCTGGGCGAATGGGGCAAAGATCAGAAACGCTTTAGCCCAAAACGTCATCGATTTTTGTTGACAGGTTTTGCAGGGCGACCCCGAAAGAATCACCACTCCTCTCAGGCATGGCGCTGGCGAGCGCGTGTCCCCTCCCTCGTCCACGAACGAGCGCCGCGCCATCGTCGCCGGTGGTTCCCGCGCCGTTCGCCTCTCCAGCGCCATTCTCCGACGGCAAAAACCGCCACGATACGATGGGAAATGATCTCCGCATCCCCCGTCGAATCCCTCGTCAATCACGCCTCGCCAAACGCCCACGTGCTCGCGCGCCGAGCCGAAACGGACGACCTCGGCGAGACGATCGCGGCACTCGCTCGACGTCTTCACGCCGCCACTTACGAACTGCTCGTGCTGCTCCGCGAGTTCGACGCCAGAAGCGGCTGGAACAACGGCTGCCTGTCGTGCGCGCACTGGTTACACTGGCGTACGGGGATCGACCTCGGCGCCGCGCGCGAGAAGGTGCGCGTGGCCAAAGCGCTGCCGGTCCTACCGCGAATC
>JANORI010000308.1:0-4182 GCA_031415235.1 Acidobacteriota bacterium
GCGGCATTCCCGATCCCACGGCCGACTTCTGCAGCATCACCGACGTGGCGTTCTCGCCCGCGCGCCCCGGCCACGTGTTCGTCGCCGACGGCTACTGCAACGGCCGCGTGCTGGAATACGACTCCAGCGGTGCGAAGGTGCAGGAGTTCGGGGCCAAGGGTGATGGTCCGGGCCAGTTCAAACAACGCGCACGGCATCGCGGTGGGCCCCGACGGCCACATCTACGTCGCCGACCGGGAAAACGGTCGGGTCCAGTGGTTCGACTTGAGCGGCACGCTCTTGGGCGTGCGGACCTACGGCGGCCAGTTCTACAACATCGCCTTCGACCGCACGGGCGAGATGTGGGCGGCGGTGCACCCCAAGGGCGTGTCACTCGACGAGGAGTTCCAGGTGGTGCACTTCGACGTGAAAACCGGCAGGATGCTGGGCCGCGTCCCCGGCCGGTCTCACCAACTCGGCATCGGCTTCGACGGCAGCATCTATCCGGCTTCCCGAAGCGACACCTTGATCGTCTACCGACCGAGGAAGCGATGACACCGGTGATCCGATCGACATCCTGTTGGGCGCTCGGCGTGAGTTGGTAGCGCGGACCCACGCGCGCTTTCCGGCCTTGGTCTTGACGCGTGCTCTGACGCGCCCGCGCTTCACGTCTCGTGACAAGCCGCGGCGCCCGGGGTGCGGTCGTGCACTTCGACCTGAAGACCGGCACGATGCCCGCCGTGAGCCCGTCTGATGCAAGCCGAGAAACAGTTCGAGCCCCTGATCGATCGCCGCGAGTTCGGCCGCCGACAGCTGGCCGTAGGTCTTTCGGATTCGACGCTTGTCGATCGAACGCACATGGTCCGTCAGCACGTACGACGTCTTGGTGAGGCCGCTTCGCCCTGGCGCCAGCGACGGATAGAGCGCCCCTTCGCCAGGCGTCCCGGTCACCGGGACCACGGCGATCAAGGGGAAGCGCTGGTCCGCATTGAAAGCGGGGTCACTCACCACGACGCACGGTCGAAGGCCCCGCTGCTCGTGGCCCAGCGTGGGATCGAGTTCCACGAGCACGACGGTGCCGCGTGCGAGTGTCACGCGCGGCCCTTCGTCCAGCCCTGCCCCTCGACCCAGCGGACGGGCGTTCCCGCAGCGACATCGACGAGCCCGTCGTCGGCGGGCAGGTCGGACACCCAGTCGGCCAGGCCCGTCTCGACGAGTGCCACGGTGTCTGCATGTGGGCTGTGGACGGACTGGAGCAGGGCCGCTTGCCGTCGCCGCGTCAGTTCGTGCCGGACGGCGTCGGCGATGAATCGGCTCCGGTTGCGCTCGAGTCGGTCGATGTCGTCGACGAGGTCGGCGGCGAGCGTCAGGGTTACGCGTGCGGTTCCGGCCACGAGTGAAAGTATGACTCAGAATATGATCATACTCAAGTTGTTCTCCGCTACAGCTCGAGTAGGGCTCTCAGGCGTTCCCGCACCTCGGCCAGCACATCAGCCGGCGCCTTCGCTTCGAAGACCACGCGCCGGGCCTCCCAATCGAGGTTCTTCACGTGATCCGCCAGGACCACACCGGTGATCCTGCCGGCCTGAGGGATCGCGACTTCGAAGGGGTAGCCCTTCACGGGCTGGTGATGGAGCACGCGACCGCCAGCCGTGCCTTGGCGTTGTAGACGCGCGGCGACACGATGAGCGCCGGCCGCCGCCCACGCCGTTCATGGCCGGGCTGCGGGTCGAACGTCAGCCACACGAGGTCGCCGGCCTCGGGCACGTAGGCGCGCGCTACCACAGTTCGCGCCCGGCCGGCGCCGGGCCCCAGTCGGTTTCTTCGTGGCGATTGCCACGCGTCATCTTCGCGACGAGGGCCTCGATCGCATAGGTGGGCCGGGCCGGGACCGCCACGATCGCGCCGTCCCTGACCGACACCACCACCGTGTCTCCCTCGCCAAGTCGCGCCTCGAGTGCGACCGCCTTCGGCAGCCTGAGAGCAAGACTGTTGCCCCATCGGGCGATTTGTGTGGCGGTAGCCATGTATACCTTGGCGCTCGTGATGGAGCTCTCCGCATCAACACGGAGCTGCCTGGCGACGCCGCGCCGATCACGCTGATTCTGAACTGGACTCCCGAACCGAAGTAGGCGTGTCTTCCCGGAGTCCAAGGTCAGCCTTGGTGTGTCGGCCAGGGCGCCGTTGTCTTCCAGCCCGGCAACAACCTCCTGAAGCGATCGAAGTCGCGGTCGCGGGTGATCAACGTCACGCCGCTCTCACGGCACGAAGCGGCCAGCAGCGCGTCTTGGACCAGTGAGGGATGCGCCGCCGCGGTCCAGCCCTCACGCACGGCGAGTCGGGCCAGCAGCTCGCCTGCCTTCTTGAAGGCCGTGGCCGACGGCGCGAAAACGCGGCCGCGGCGCTCGAAGCGCCGGATGACTTCCGCGTCGAGCAGGCGCGCCTGCTCGATGGTCCTCGCCCCGGCGCGCAACTCCAGAATGACGACGGCGCTCAGAAACGTGACGTGGGAGAACCGGGCAAGAAAGGCGACAAACGCCCCCTCGGCCGCTGGAGTCCGCAGCACATCGACGAGCACGTTGGTGTCGCAGGCGAATTTCACGGCGCTCGTGTGCTAGCGCTCGTCGAAGAGGTCCGCGAGTCCGCCCGCGCGACGCAGGGCACGCATGCCGCCGACGAGCCCACTCCGGAAGGCGATCTCGTCGAGCGCCGCGTTGACCGCCTCGGTCTCCGTGGACGCCTTCAGCAGTCGCTTGACCACGTCGAGTTTCCGCTGGTCCATGAACATGTTCTTGCGCACCCACGTGGACCGAGGCGCCGGGGTCCCGGCCCGTGAACGGTGTCGCACGGTGGTTGAGTCGGGCATCGGTCTGCTCCCCATCTGTATCCATGGTAGCCCAGCACGACGCGGCGCCGGCCGCATGACGTCGCCGGGAATTGTCCAGTCGAAGGTGGTGGTTCCCCCTATAATTCAGCCGCGTGGCCCTTACCCCCGGTACCCGCCTCGGCGCCTACCAGATCACCGCGCAGATCGGTGAAGGCGGGATGGGTGCGGTCTACCGCGCCACCGACACGAGCCTGAGCCGCCAGGTCGCAATCAAGGTGTTGCCGGACGCCTTCGCCGCGGATCCCGACCGCCTGGCGCGGTTCGAGCGCGAAGCGAAGACGCTCGCGTCACTGAACCACCCGCACATCGCGGCCATCTACGCGATCGAGAGATCTGCGGGCGCCACCGCGCTCGTGATGGAGTTGGTCGAGGGCGACGATCTCTCGCAACGCATCGCCCGCGGTGCGATTCCGATCGATGAAGCGTTGCCGATCGCGAAGCAGATCGCCGAGGCCCTCGAAGCGGCGCACGAGCAGGGGATCATCCATCGCGATCTGAAGCCCGCGAACATCAAGGTTCGAGCCGACGGCACGGTGAAGGTGTTGGACTTCGGTCTCGCCAAAGCGCTCGATCCCGCCGCCGCGTCGAGCCCTGAAGCGATGAACTCGCCGACCATCACGTCGCCGGCGATGACACAGGCCGGGATGATCCTCGGCACGGCCGCCTACATGGCGCCGGAGCAGGCGCGTGGCAAGGTCGTGGACAAGCGTGCGGACATCTGGGCGTTCGGTGCCGTGCTGTTCGAGATGCTGAGCGGTCAGCGAGCCTTTCGTGGCGAGGATGTGACCGACACGCTGGCGCTCGTCGTCCGCGGCGAGCCTCGGTGGGACGCACTGCCGCCGACCGTGCCGGCCCGCGTGGGCCACGTGCTTCGGGCCTGTCTGCAGAAAGACGCACGGCAGCGCCTCGGCGACATGCAGAGCGTGCGCCTCGCACTCGACGGCGTCTTCGAGGCGGCCGCGGCGGAGACGACGGCGGTCGCGCCGTCATCGTCAGGCCGACGGCTGGTGTGGGTGGTTGCCGTCGTTGCGGTGACGGGGATGGCCGCGCTCGCCCTTCCCGCCGTGCGGCATCTGCGCGAGACGGCACCGCCTCCGCCACCCGAGACGCGCACCGAGATCAGTACACCCACCACCGACCAGCCGACGTCGTTCGCGCTCTCGCCCGACGGGCGCCAGATCGTGTTCGTCGCGTCGGGTGATGGCGCCTCCCGCTTGTGGCTCCGGTCGCTGGCGACGACGACGGCGCAGCCGTTGACGGGCACCGAGGGGGCGACCTTGCCGTTCTGGTCGCCCGACAGCCGGTCCGTCGGTTTC
>JANORI010000309.1:0-4787 GCA_031415235.1 Acidobacteriota bacterium
TTGATGCTGACGTTGCTGCTCGAGGCCGGGCGCCGCGTCAGCGCCGGCACCTGGCCCGCCGGTGAGCCTGGACCGCCGGTGTTCAGCCAGCTCCTTGGCCTGGAGCCCAGACCGGGCGTGGCCCGCCTGGCCCGGGACGCGACCGCTGGTGACGCGCTCGTCGTCGAAGGCGATGCGCGCACGTTCGCCTTCCCGCCGTGTGCCGCGATGCTGTTTCTCGACGTGCTGCAGATGATGCCCCCGGCCGATCAGGAATCGGTACTCGGCCATGCCCGCACGCAGCTCGCGCCCGGCGGCGTCATCCTGGTACGTGAGGCCGATGCCTCGGCCGGTCGGCGCTTCCTGCTGGTGCGGGTGGGCAATCGGCTCAAGGCGCTGGTCACGGGAGCGTGGCGCCAGCCCCTGTGCTATCGGCGCAGCGACGAGTGGCTCGCCGTGTTCCACCGCCTCGGCTTCGACGCCGAGGAGTGCCACACCGGCGCCCCCGGACGCTTCGGCAACGCGCTGTTCCGCCTGACCGTGCGTTCGGAGTTGTCCTCGCCTTCGCGATGACGGTAGGATCGCGGCCACCGAGGAGCCACCATGCCGACGCCGCCGACGACCTCCCTTGCCACCGACCAGGCGCACCTGCTACACCCGCTGCACCACCCGTCAGCACATGCCGGCACCCGCGTGTGGGTGAAGGGCGAAGGCGCGCGGATCACCGACTCCACGGGACGTGAGTACATCGACGGCCTCGCGGGGCTGTGGAACGTGAACATCGGGCACGGCCGCCGCGAACTCGCCGATGCGGCGCAGAAGCAGATGTCTACGCTCGCGTTCCACT
The DNA here is from genome assembly GCA_031415235.1 of Acidobacteriota bacterium. Classification (GTDB taxonomy): domain Bacteria; phylum Acidobacteriota; class Vicinamibacteria; order Vicinamibacterales; family UBA2999; genus CADEFD01. The sequence continues at coordinate 827 of JANORI010000309.1, forward strand.
CGGCGTATGCCGGCGGCACCAACGAGCAGGCGATCCGGCTCGCCGAACGGCTGAGCGGCCTCGTCTATCCCTCCATCAACACGTTCTTTTTCACGAGCGGCGGCGCCGAGTCGTCCGAGAGTTCGTTCAAGACCGCGCGCTTCTACTGGAAGGCGCTCGGGAAGCCCGACAAGATCAAGGTCATCTCGCGGCATCGCGCGTATCACGGTCTCACCTTGGCCGCAATGAGCGCCACCGGGCTGCCGGCCTTCTGGCCGATGTTCGAGCCGCGCACGCCGGGCTTCAGCCACATCGAGGCGCCCGACCCCTACCGCTTCATGCACACCGACACCAGCGTGAGCCTCGGCGTCGCCGCAGCCAACAAGCTGGAAGAAGCGATTCTGAAGGAAGGGTCCGGCACGGTGGCGGCGTTCATCGCCGAACCAGTGCAGGGCGCCGGCGGCGTGATCGTCCCGCCCGCCGACTACTTCCCGCGCATCCGCCAGATCTGCGACCAGTACGACGTGCTGCTGATCTCGGACGACGTCATCACCGGCTTCGGCCGCACCGGCACCTGGTTCGGATTGCAGCACTACGGCATCGAGCCCGACATCATGCAGTTTGCCAAGGGCATCACCAGCGGCTACGTGCCGCTCGGGGGCATCGGCGTGTCGGACCGGATCCGCGAAGTGATCAATGGCGTGGCGCCCGGGCAGCGGTGGATGCACGCCTTCACCTACTCGGGCCACCCCACGTGCTGCGCGGTGGCGCTCGCCAATCTCGACATCATGGAAGGCGAGGGCCTGGTCGACCGTGCGAAGGTCAGCGGCGCGCGACTGCTCGAGAAGCTCCGCGAACTGCAGTCGATGGACGGCGTGGGCCACGTGCGCGGCCAGGGGCTGATGGCGGCCGTCGAGGTCGTGGCCGACAAGGCGACCAAGCAACTTCACGCGCCGGCACTCGGCGTGAGCCAGAAGCTGATGGACGGGATGCTCGAGCGCGGGCTCTACACGCGCGCGGTGATGGATTGCATCTGCATTGCACCGCCGCTCGTCACGACCGACGCCGATCTCGATCGCCTCGTGTCGATTGTCGCCGATACGATCCCCGCGGTGCTCGCCACCGTGCGCCAGGCGCAGACGACGGGCTAGCGGAACGCCGGTTGCGGGCCGTCAGCGGCTGACGGCGACGCGCAGTTCGGGGCGGTTCAGGCGCACCCTCGCCTGGCGCAGGGGCACCGTGTGCGCCACATCGGCCAGCACCTGAGCGACCTGCGGTGCGACCTCGCTCAGACGCCGCGCGGACTCGGCCGTGAGGGCGGCATCCGCGTAGGCCGTCAACACGCCGGCCATGCGCCCGTCGTGCATGAGCGGCGTGGCCACACAGTAGAGGAACGACGTGCCCGAGGCCGGGCCGAGGTCGAGCCGCGCGTCGGAGTTGATGATCTGCTGGCGATTGGCCGCGACCCAGCCACTGACCCGTTCGCCGAGCAGAATCGAACCGTGTCCCGGCGCCACGAGACCGGCGCAGGTGGCGTACTCGGGCACAATCTTTTCGGCTCCCGCCGACGTGACGTAGAACACGAATTCGGCACCGGGCACCATGGCATGCAGGTCCACGGCGATCAGGCTGGCGACGTCGGTGACACGGGGTGGACCCGCGACCAGGCGCGAGACGCTCTCAATGGCGGCCTGCGGCGCCATCGGCCGCGACGGCGGTGGGGTGACCGGGGCGGCGACGGCGGGGGCCGCTTCGCGTGCGGCAGCCAGCCGATGCATCGCGCGACCAAGGTTCGGCTCCATGTCGACGACGGCGCCGAGCGACGGCAGCAGCGCGAGGAACCCATCGACGACCGTGGGGTCATACATCGTTCCACGACGTTCGAGCAGGATTGCGGTCGCCTGCGCCTGCGTCATGGCCGGTCGATAGGGGCGGTCGGAGGTGAGCGCGTCGTAGCAGTCGACCACCGACAGGATACGCGCGCCAATCGGAATGGTTTCGCCGCTCAGGCCGCGCGGATAGCCGGTGCCGTCCCAATTCTCGTGGTGCGCGCGCACGATCGGCACGACCGGATACGGGAACGCGATGGTGGCCAGGATGTCGGCGCCCACGTCCACATGCAGCTTCATGGCCTCGAACTCGGCCGCCGTCAGCTTGCCGGGCTTGTTCAGGATGTGTTCCGGCACGGCCAGCTTGCCCGTGTCGTGCAGCAGGGCCGCGGCTTCGATGGCCTTCACTTCGTCGGCCGCCGCCACGCCCATGGCTTTGGCGAGTGCCACCGAGTAGGTCTGCACGCGGCGGATGTGGCTGCTCGTGACGCCGTCCTTGGCGTCGATGGCGCTCGAGAGCGCCTGGATCGTCGACATGTAGAGCTGGTCGACCTGCTTCACGTGCTGCTCGGCGTCGGCCAGGCGGCCGAAGCGCGATTGCAGGCCGAGGTAGACGATGACCACGAGCGGCGCCACAGCGGCCAGCGCCAGCACGCCGAGCTTCCCTACCAGCAGCGCCAACGCCAGGGCGGCCGACGCTGATGCCGCATGGCTCACGCCGAGCACGGCGAAGTGCCGTCGCCATACCGCAAACGGGCGCTCCCCGCGTTCGAGGGCGGCCGCCGTGGCGGTGAGTCCAGAGGTCAGCACGAAGTGCAGCGAGGCCATCAGCGCGAGCGGTCCCACGATCCCCTCGAGCGACACCGACTGGCCGGCAAGCGGGGAGCGGCCGATCACGGCGAGGAACGCCTGCGCGCCCAGCCACAACGAGAGGGCGGGATTGGCGGCGTTGAACAGGATCCGGTCGGCGCTGTGGCCGCGGCGCCACGACAGGATGAATCCGTCGGCGGCCATGGCCACGGTGGCGGGGGCCGGTCCAAACAGCATGGCGGAGGTGAACAGGAACGTGTCGGACATGGACGCGTGCACGGGGACGCCCGGCACTCGGAGCGACAGCCGGCCGAACGCGATGGCCAGCACCGACAGCAGCAGCCACTCGGTGACACGCGGAACGGTCGTGAGCGTGGTCAAGGATTGGGCAATGGCAAACAGGCCCAGGGCGCTGACGGCCGCCACGTAGCGCGACAGCACCCGGGTATCATGGGCGGCGTCTGGGGCGACTGTGACGGTGGCGGTGGCTGACATGTGGGCGACGACTCCCTTATCGCAAGGGCCCTGCCAGTTCGTCCGGTTCGATGGCCAGCAGTGGACAATACGACGCAAGTGTCAATTACACAGTCATTTACAAAAAAATTGCCAAGCGAATCTCCAGGTATGGTGACACGAAAAGCCGCCATCAGTCATCGTTAGTCAATATTTCAGCTTGAAAACAACCAAAATATCAGCTCGGTAGCGGTCTCTCTCGACGCCAGATTTTTCTCATTTAGCCATTAAATTATGGCTGGTAGGGGTCGATACTCCCTAAGGACCCTGTGATCGGCACCCAACGCCTCATCGCCCACCTGGCCCTCCTGGCCAAGAACACCGGAGCCTCGTCGGCGTCGGTCTATCTGCCCACGCCTTGGGATCAGAAGGCGCCGGTGTTGCTGGTGCACAGCGGCGACGGCCCGCCACTCGTGGAACTGGCCACGCCCCAGGCGGCGGCTGAGTTCAGCGGGGCGGTACTCGACCACGGGCAGTGGAACGACCATCCGGTGGCGCTCGACGCGCTCATCCCGAGCCAGTCAGGCGAGGGTGTTCTGGTCGCTGTGCCGTTGCTCACGAGCCTGTGGGCGGGCGGTGTCACGCGCGACCCGGCGGCCGCGCTGCGCCACTTCAAGAGGCGCAGCGAGGACCAGCGCCACGCCTCGCTGGTGGCTGGCTGGGTGGGGCTGCGGTTGCCGGCGCCGCCGCCGGCCACCGCGGTGGCGGCCTTTGCTCACGCGCTCGCCTCGACGATCGTCTGCGTGTACTCCGTGCTCACCGACCCCTTGACGGGTCTGCCGGGACGCCACGAACTGCAGGGCGTGCTGCGCGCCGACCTGGACCGGGCC
>JANORI010000310.1:0-1508 GCA_031415235.1 Acidobacteriota bacterium
GGTGGCGAATCGGTAGACCCCGCGCGGCACCCGCGCGCCACCGAGCGCGTGGGTCCACGCCTTCGCATGGTCGGCCCGGCTGGTCGCGGTGGACAGGCCCTCCGGCCCGGCGCGGCGACCGACGACGCGACCAATCGGCTCATCGACGTTGATGAGGGGCGACCTGGACACGCTTCGAGCATAGGGTCCCGGTCCGGGCAATGCAAGGCGCTTCGGGTGCAAGGTCGCGTGCCCCCAGCCTCTATGCTTGGTCGCGATGCGCTACGACGCGACCGTGATTGGCGGCGGCCACAACGGCCTGACCTGCGCCGCCTACCTGGCCAAGGCCGGCAAGAAGACGCTGGTACTCGAACGCCGGCACGTGCGGGGCGGCGCGGCCGTTACCGAGGAAGTCTTTCCCGGGATTCAAGTTCTCGGTGTGCAGCTACGTCGTGTCGCTGCTGCGCTCCGAGATCATCCGCGACCTGGACCTGCCGAGCCACGGGCTGGAGCTGCTGTCGATCCGCAAGCGCTTCCGCAACATGCGAGGGCATCGACCCGACGGCAGGTCCAGGCATCTGTGAAGTGGCCTGGCACGGGCCGATGCGCAGAACAGCGACCTATCAAACCCGCCGAACCCGGCGACCGTCAGACCAGCATTCGCAGCCGTTGACAGGCCGGAGGCATGTCAACGAACGTCAGCGCAAGTGACACTACCCAATCCAACTGTTCGGTCGCCCTCCGCTGCGGCAGAAAGAATCAGCGTCTCTCCATCCGGCGACCACGACTCGGACTGCAGTCCCGTTCCGACGGCAGCCACCGCGAGGCCGTCACCGCAGGCACCAGAGTCGCCGCCAGCGCCACCAGCAGCAGCAGACCCGCGGCCGCGCCGTAGGCGCCGGATCGAACGCGCTCACGCCGTAGAGCATCGACCCGAGCAGGGTGGCCACGCCTGCGGCCAGCACCACGCCGAGGCCGACGCTGACGAGCGCCAGGCGCAGCCCCTGACCGAGCACCATGCGCAGCACCTGCGATCGCTCGGCGCCGAGCGCCATGCGAATGCCGACCTCGCGCGTGCGCAGGCTCACCGAGTAGGCCACCACGCCGTAGAGCCCCACCGCCGCCAGCAGCAGTGCCAGAACGCCGACCACGCCAATCAGCGTCGCGCCAATGCGCATGGGCGCCATGGTGGCATCGACAGCATCGCTCGCCGGGCCGTCGGCGGTGAAGACGGCGTCGGGCTCGAGCGCCCACACCGCCTGGCGCAGTGCCGGCATGAGCGGACCGGCGGCACCGGCGGTGCGCACGATCAAATCGATGGCGCGTCCCTTGGTGATCGGGCGGTGCACATAGGGCATGATCGGGCGTAGAGCGCTTCGGCCTGCGCCCGCGCCTGTGCGATGGTCTGCGCGTCGGCCAGTCCGCCCTTCAGAAACAGCCACCGGGTGGAACGACGGTCGAGGCGGGAGGTGCCCGGGTCGGTGACGATGCCCGTCCACTGCACGCCCGTGAACTGCAGGCTCTCGATC
>JANORI010000311.1:0-4589 GCA_031415235.1 Acidobacteriota bacterium
AGTCCACGCGAATCTCGCGCGTCCACTGGGAGTTGTCTTCGCGGCCGCTGGCAATCTCGGCCCGCTTCTCCTCGTTGGTCGGCTGCACCTTGCCGGCGGCGTCAATCGCCCGCGACACCACGGTGTGCGTGCCGGGCGCCAGATGCGGCACCGAGTAGGACCACAGCACCCACGAGTACTTGCCCTTGCTCGCGAGGCGCCTGGCCTGTTCCGACTGCGGGTCGAGCGTGGCCGGCCGCCACGGGCCGCCGTCCACCTGCACTTCGACGGCCTGGATGGGCACCTGTCCACCCCAGGCGGGTCCACTGATCTTGTAGACCAGATCCCCGTCGTGCTTCTGTCGCGTGACGCGGGCCACGATCGACTTCAGGCGGTTCTTCGAGATCGACGTGTCGAGCCACATCGGCCCCTCGGGCGTCTCCACCGAGCGCAGGCTCAGGTAATTGCGCACCTGGTGCTGCCCTTCGTAGCGGCGATCGAGCACCTCGATGCGGCCGAGCCACTTCACCTGGGTCATGCCGTACCAGCCGGGCACGAGCAGACGCACCGGGAAGCCCTGTTCGCGCGGAATGGGCTGGCCGTTCAGCGCAAACGCCAGCATCGTGTCGGGATGCAGCGCGTCGAGCAGGTGGATGGCGCGGCCGTGCGGGGCCTGATACTCGCGATTCCCGGCCTGGAACTTCTTTTCCTTCTCGAGGTCGAGGCCGAGGAAGAGCACCTCGCGGGCCTCTGGGGTGATGCCCGCCTCCTCGAGTATGGACTTCAGCCCCACGCCGGTCCACACGCCGTTCGAGAGCAGGCCCGACATGCGCTGCGGCCGCGTGGAGTTGCCCGAGCACTCGAGCGTGACGCCTTCGTCGCGCCGATCCGTGCGGACCTCGAGCTGGTCGAGGGTGAACTCGAGCGGCGTCTTCACGAAGCCACTGACCCGCAGTGTGTAGGTGGCGGCGTCCACTTCGGGCGCGCGCGTCTGCGAGAAGGCGTAGTGCTCGTCGTTCGGCGTCGCCCAGCTCGTGAGCGTGCGCAGGTCGACGCAGCGCACCCGCGGTGTGGTGGCCGAGGCCTCGATCTGGAAGGCGTTGGTGTAGTCGGTGAGCGTGACCAGTTCCTCCCCGTCCTGCAGGGCCCAGGCGGCGTCGGGAATGCCCAGCGAGGCCAGCCAGGCCAAGCCGGCGGCGCTCTGTGCGATCATCTCTCGACGGGTGGACGGTTGGCTCACGCAGACAGATCCTCCGTGTCAGATCTTATCGCAGCGATCGTTGCGAAAGCCTGAGGCTCGGCGAATCGTCGGTGGCGTGGCGGCGGCCGGCCAAGCGTGACGGATTCGGACCGCGATGACCGGTCGAAGTGGGCCGATCGAAACGTCCCGACTGGTGGCAGGAAAACGATAGAATTAGCGCTGCGAACAGGCCCACTCGCGCCAATATGCGCGGAACAGCTAGGCCAACCAGAGCCACGCGACCGCCACTCCAGGAAGCGAAAGCATGAACGCTCCAACTCGCCTCGAGGCACGCGAAGCTGCAATCGAGACCGCTCGCCGATCCGCAAACAAGGAGCTCGACCCGATCCAGAAGGCCAAACTCGGGCAGTTCATGACACCGGCCAGCGTGGCCAGATTCATGGCAGGCCTGTTCTCGGAGCGCTGGACTGATGAAATTCGACTGCTTGACGCGGGGGCGGGGGTGGGGTCACTCACTGCGGCCTTTCTTGGCCGATTCGGAGGGCGCGGCGTGGCCGCGACAGCCTACGAAGTTGATCGCCATCTCGCCGCCTACCTTCGACGAACGCTTGCAAGTGAGCCGGTTCCGTCCTTGGGGGCCAGCATCTTCGAGCGGGACTTCATTCACGATGCTGTGTTCCACAGGGTTGGGCAAGACCGCAACAGGGCCGGGTTTACTCACGCAATTCTGAATCCTCCATACAAGAAGATCGACGGCAGCTCGGAGCACCGTGCCCTGTTGCGCGCCGTAGGGCTTGAAACGGTCAATCTCTACACTGGGTTCGTGGGCTTGGCAGTCGAGTTGATGGCTGACGGTGGTGAGGTCGTTGCGATCATTCCGCGCAGCTTCTGCAATGGCGTCTACTACAGACCGTTCCGGGACTGGATCCTGAGCCGGGCGTCGCTCGATCACATTCACCTGTTCCACAGCCGCACGAGCGCCTTCGACCACGACGACGTTCTACAAGAGAACGTGATCATCAAGCTCGTCAGGGGCAGACGCCAGGGTGAGGTGACAATTTCGACGTCCAGTGACGCGAGCTTTGGCGACCTGGCTCGACACGCCTATAAGTTCGCTGAAATCGTCCACGACGGCGACGAGCAGAGGTTCATCCACGTTCCAACCTCGCCCGAGCACACCGGAATCGAGTCCGTTCCGCTTGCGACTCGATCGCTCTCAGAGATCGGATTGAGTGTCTCAACGGGCCCCGTCGTCGACTTTCGGCTCCGCGGATTCCTCCTTCAAGAGTTCGAAGCCGGCGCGGTGCCGCTTCTCTATCCCACCCACTTCGTCGATGGCGAGATGGAGTGGCCCCGGTTGTCGAAGAAGCCGAACGCGATGCGTAACACTCCAGAGACTGCCAAGTGGTGCTACCCGAACGGTTTCTACACCGTTGTCCGGCGCTTTTCATCAAAAGAAGAACGTCGGCGCGTCGTTGCCCACGTTGTTGACCCAAGCATGTTTGGGACAAGTGCCATTGCCTTCGAGAATCACTTGAACGTGTTTCACGCAGGGCGGGCAGGGCTCGACCCGGACGTGGCACACGGGCTGTCTGCATTTCTGAATTCAACCGCGGTTGACGAGTATTTTCGACGGTTCAGCGGTCATACACAGGTCAATGCCACCGATCTGAAGCTACTTCGATACCCGGATTCGAATGAGCTGGCGGTCCTAGGGCAGTGGATGAGGCTACAAAGACGGCCTTCGCAAGAATCGATCGATCGTCGAGTGCTGGAACAACATGGGAAGTGAGAGCCACATCGCGGTTGCACTTCGGGTGTTGGCTGCCCTCGGCATGCCCCGTGGCCAGCAGAACGACCGCTCGGCACTGTGTCTACTCGCGCTGCTCAACCTCACGCCGGGAAGCCGGTGGTCGAAGGCCGAAGCGCCGCTCATCGGCATCACGCCGATGATGACCTTTGCACGAGAGCACTACGGCAAGGCCTACGCGCCAAACTCGCGAGAGACGTTCCGGCGCTACACGATGCACCAACTGGTAGCAGCAGGAATCGCGCTGTACAACCCTGACGATCTGGATCGCCCGGTCAACAGCCCCCATGCGGTCTACCAGATCGAGCCGACTGCCCTTCAGCTGCTACGCTCACACGGCACCGAAGCCTGGGAGGCGAACCTTGCGGCTTACCTTGGGAAGCGGCAGGGGCTCGCACAACGCTACGCCAACAATCGGGCCATGGCGAAGCTGCCGGTCAAACTGTCGAACGGGACGGAGATCAGGCTGAGTGCAGGTGCTCATAGTGCTCTCATCAAGGCGATCATCGAAGAGTTTGCCCCCCGTTTCGTCCCAGGTGGTGTCGTTGCCTACGCCGGAGACACCGGCGACAAGTGGGGCTACTTCGACAACGAACTTCTGGCACAGCTCGGCGTTGCCGTCGACGGCCACGGGAAGATGCCAGATGTCGTGCTGTACTCCCCCGACCGGAACTGGCTCCTGCTGGTGGAATCCGTCACGAGTCACGGGCCGGTGGACGCCAAGCGACACCAGGAGCTGGCGAGCCTCTTCGCGACCTCGACTGCGGGACTCGTGTACGTCACAGCGTTTCCTTCGCGGGCAGGCATGACTCGTTATCTTCGGGCGGTAGCGTGGGAAACCGAGGTCTGGTGCGCTGACGCCCCGACACACCTGATTCACTTCAACGGCGTGCGATTTCTCGGGCCCTACGAGTAGTCAGCCGTTGGCGTCTTGATGCACGATCGCCTTCGGCAACCGTGACTGCCCCTCCGGGGTGCCCGGTCCACTCTCGACGTTCGCCGAGCAGGCCGCGCATCAACCGTCGGAGCTATCACTTCGGCGTCACGCCCAGGTGATGCATCACGAACGCATAGATGTCGGCGGTGCTCTCGATCTGCTTCTTCGTGTTGCTCGCCCCATGGCCGCTCTTCGTGTCGATGCGGATGAGCACGGGCGCAGAGCCGCCCTGCCGCTCTTGTAGCGTGGCGGCGTATTTGAACGAATGCGCCGGCACTACGCGGTCGTCGTGGTCGGCGGTCGTGACGAGCGTGGGCGGATACTTCGTGCCGGCCTTCAGGTTGTGCAGCGGCGAATACGCGTAGAGCGCCTTGAACTCGTCGGCGTTGTCGCTCGATCCGTAGTCGGCAATCCAGTTCCAGCCGATCGTGAAGGTGTGGAAGCGCAGCATGTCCATGACGCCCACCTGCGGCACGGCCACGCCGAACAGGTCCGGGCGCTGGTTCATCACGGCGCCCACGAGCAGGCCGCCGTTCGAACCGCCCGTCATGCCCAGCTTTGGCGAGGATGTGTACTTGTTCTCGATGAGCCAGTCGGCCGCGGCGATGAAGTCGTCGAAGACGTGCTGTTTCTGCAGCTTCGTGCCAGCCACGTGCCAGGCC
>JANORI010000312.1:0-3805 GCA_031415235.1 Acidobacteriota bacterium
GGCGGAATCCAGGGGTCAGGGCCACGCGTAGTGATTATACGGTCGCGCGCGGGGACTGTGCGTCGGTCAGAAGACCACGGGATCGCCGAGCTGCAGCGTTCCGCCTGCGGCGACCACGGCGTAGACACCGGCGCAGGGGAACCGCCCGTCGTCGCCAACCTGCAGCCGGTTGTGCTGCACCAGCGTCCGCAGAATCTCCGGATCTGAGGGGAGATCGCCCTGGGCCAGGGTCGTCATCACGCACCGCGGATCGGGCATCGTCACGTGCAGGCGCGCCGTGGCGCCAATCGCGACGTCTCTGCCCACCCAGCCGTTTTCGAGGAATCCCGGCGCCTTCGTGCCGACAATCACGTTCATGCGGAATCGACGCTCGTCGACTCTGCTCTGCGGGCGACTGGCACGCAGTTGCTCGAGCGTGGACGTCGTCAGGACTGACACTGGAAACAGATCGAAGAACGCGCCAACCGGCACGGGCGACGCCATCCCCGCGTCGGCAAAGAACGCCGAGCCCACCTTCGCCTCGGCCATCGTGTCGCGACGGCCCGCAGGGTCTGCACCCTCGATGTCGGGGTGATACTGATCGATTGTGAAGTTCTCAGGCGCCGTGGGCGCAAGCGTGACCTCTCGTTTGAAACACGCCGACAGCACGAGATCCCGGTCGCCCGCGTCACTGGTCACGGCCGTGCCGTCTGGCAGCACGATCCGCACGGCTGGCAGATCGTGACCAGCGCGCGGCGGCTCGACGAAACGGGCCTGGCAGGACAGGAGATTAGGGAACAGCCTCACGCTCTTGGCACTTGCCACCTTGCCGGTGGCCACGTCGACGAGCGCGTAGCCGCGGTCGCCGAGCAGCCCGCGTTCCGACAACTCGGCCTGCTGGATCTGTTCGCCCCCCATGGACTTGACCGGAAACCTCCACAGTCCAACGACCGTGCCTGCGCCCTCACTGGATGCCATGGGTCCCTCCTCTGAGAATCGTGCTGGGTCGTCGGAAACTGATTTCGCTGCCTCAGCTCACCGCGGCCTGCTGATAGTAGTGCGCTTCGACCTTCTTGCAGCACCTTCGTCTACACTGCCATCCATGAACGCTGGTCGCGCCTTGCTACTGTCGGCTCTCGTCGCCGTTGCCTGGTCCGGCTCGATTGGCGCGCAGGCACCGGCCTATCGCGCGCTGGGTCCGCTTCCCGTCACCGCCGACTCTTATCCTTTCGGCGCCGCCGACCACACGCGCACGCCCACCGACCTGCGCACCGACGGCTATGTCGAAGAGGAGTTTCTGTTCAGCGGCATCGCCAATGTCTACGACTGGCCGCAGGCCGGCCCAGCGGTCGTGCGCACGTCTGGTGTTCCCTACACGACTCGCGTCCTCGTGCGGCGGCCAGCCGTGCGATCGCGATTCAGCGGCACCGTCGTCGTCGAGATGCTCAACCCGTCGAACCTCTTCGACTTGAACATCGGGTGGGCCATCTCCGGCCGGCACCTGGTGCGCAACGGCGACGCATGGGTGGGCATCACGGCCAAGCCCGTCGCCGTCGTGTCGCTGCAGGCGTTCAATCCCACGCGCTACGCCGCGCTTTCGTGGCCCAATCCCCTGCCGCCGACCGACGAGCGCAACTGCACGACCATTGGCGCCGACAGTCAGCGGACCACGGAGAACGGCTTGATCTGGGACATGCATCGTCAGATCGCCATGTGGCTGCGCAGGCGCGGCGGCAACAATCCGTTCACATACGGCACCACGACCAGAGCCCATCCCGTCGCGCGGTTGTATGCCTGGGGCTACTCGCAAACGGGCGGGTTCCTCTATACGTATGTCAACGCCATCCACCCCATCGACGTGAAAGAACTGGGCAAGCCGCTCTTCGATGCGTATCTGATCGCGGTCGCGAGCGGGCCGTCGCCGATCCATCAATGCTTCCCTGCCCTGCCTGTGGGAGACCCGCGCCGGCGGGTGACGGACGTCGGCGTGCCGGTGGTGAGAGTCATGAGCCAGTCGGACTACCTCCCGACGATGGCGGCCAGGTTTCCCGACCGCGACACGCCACCCGACCTGCTGCGCAACTACGAAATCGCTGGCTCCGGTCACGCCACGCCGGACGAACTGGCATTCGCCGCAGCGCCCGACGACATCATCAAAGCCGGTCGGTCCGTCCCGCCAATGGCCTGCAACGAGGGTCCGCGCAGCCGTTTTCCAAGCCGCATTGCCTTCAACGCCATCCTGCAGAATGTCGACCGTTGGGTGCGCACGGGCGTTCCCGCACCCAGGGCAGAGCAGATTCACGTCGTCGATGGGGCACCCGAGCTCGACCAGTTCGGCAACGTCGTCGGAGGGGTCCGGTCGCCATTGCTGGATGTGCCGACCAGTAAGTGGAGCGGCAATTCGACCGGCGCCTCGTTCTGCCGCATCGCGGGGCACGAAACGCCATTCGACCGGGTGCGACTCGACGCGCTCTACCCGAAGGCCGGCGACTACGCCCGTGCGGTCGCGGCCAACGTGCAGTCATTGGTCGCCGGCAGGTTCATCACCGAGGCTGACGGCCAGGAACTGATTGCCGAGGCCAAGATGACGAAGCTCCGCTAGCCACCGACGCGCTAGACTCGGAACTCACAGGAGTCCGTTGATGACGCTACGTGTTGGCATCTCCCGAGGGGCCGCAGGCTTGCTCGTGCTCACGACCCTCGCCGTTGCAACGCCTGGCACCGTCCTGGCGCAAGCGCCTGCCGCCGCGGAGGTGCGGGCCGTCACGGCCGCCGACTACGCGCGTGCCGAGCGGTTCCTCGCGGCCGCCGTCAATCCGCTGGTCGTGGGCGGCACGGTCAACGCCACATGGTTGCCCGACGACCGCTTCACCTACCGCAGCAGCCTCGGCGACGCCGCCGCCGAGTTCCTGCTGGTCGACCCCGCGAAGAAGACACGCGTCCGCGCGTTCGACCACGAACGACTGGCGGTGGCACTGGCCACGGCGGCGGGCAGCCCGGTCGATCCCAGGAAGCTGCCTTTCCAGGCCATCGCGCTCTCGGTCGACGGCACGTCGGTGGCGTTCGACATGGGCGCCAAGCGCTACTCGTGCGACGTGACGGGCGCCGCCTGCGCGTCGGTCGAGCCCAGAGACACCAACGCGGTCGTGTCACCGGATGGCACGCGTGCGGTGTTCATCAAGGACTGGAACCTGTGGGTGCGCGACCTCGCCTCCAAGGTCGAGCGGCCGCTCACGACCGACGGCGTCACCAACTTCGGCTACGCCACCGACAACGCCGGCTGGACGCAGAGCACTCGCCCGGTCGTGCTGTGGTCGCCCGATTCGAAGAAGGTCGCCACGTTCCAGCAGGACGAGCGCGCCGTCGGCGACATGTATCTCGTCGAGACGAAGGCCGGCCATCCGGTGCTGAAGGCGTGGAAGTATCCGCTGCCCGGCGACGACGTGGTGGCGATGCTGCACCGCGTCATCGTCGACACCGACACCGGCGCCGTGGTTCGATTCACGATGGCGCCCGACTACCACCGCGCGATGCTCGGCGACGACTTCTCGGTGAGCGACATGAAGTGGAGCCCCGACGCGGCACGCCTTGCGTTTGTGTCGACCGGGCGCGATCACAAGACCGCCACCGTGCGCGTGGCGGATGCCGCCACCGGCGCCGTGCGCACGGTGTTCGAGGAATCCGAGAAGACGCACTTCGAGTCGCCGGCGGGGTGGCGCGTGCTGTGGGCCACGAGCGAGATCGTCTGGAACTCGCAGCGCGACAACTGGAGCCACTTGTATCTGTACGACCTGGCGAATGGCCGGCTCAAGAACCAGATCACGTC
>JANORI010000313.1:0-6445 GCA_031415235.1 Acidobacteriota bacterium
CCGCGCGGGCAAGTCCGCCGGAGAATTCGCCACCATCCACCAGATGGACTGCCGCGACCCGAACATCATCTACACGGCCGAGATCAACAACTGGCGTTCGCAGAAGATCCTGCTGAAGCCGATGGCCACCTCGAGCGCCCGTTAAGGAGGCCATCATGAACCGTACCTTGCATCTCGTTGCCGCGGCCATCGTCACTGGTAGCGCCGCCCTGTTCGCCCAGACCGCAGTGCCCGACATCAGCTTCGACTCGAACGCCGATCTGCTGCGCGCGCCGCTCGACGCCCTGGTGGGCGAGGTCGGCGGCGTGGGCGCCAACTCGAAGGGTCAGATCTTCGTCTACACGCGCACGGGACACCCGTACGCCACGCTCGGCGACAACCGCACCTTCTATCGCAACGGCTCGCGCCTGTTCCAGTTCGACGCCACCGGCAAGTTCGTGCGCGAGCTGGGCCAGGACGTCTATGGCTTCAACGCCGCGATCGGCCTGCGCGTGGATCCGCAGGACAACGTCTGGACCATCGACGCCGGCGCCAGCCAGGTGGTGAAGTTCGACACCGAAGGCCGCGTGGCACTCGTGCTCGGCAGAAAACCCGAGACGATGCCGGTGCGGCCGGCGACCCCAGGCGCTGGTGGACCGGGTGGCGGTGGTCCCGGCGGCGGCGGCGGTGGTGGCGGACAAGGCGGTGCGGCCAATCGTCGTCCTGGCGAAGGCGTGCCCGGCTCTTCGTTCAACCGTCCAAGCGACGTGGCGTGGGATTCTGCAGGCAACATCTACGTGGCCGACGGCATGGGCACGAACAACCGCGTGGCCAAGCTGGACAAGGAAGGCCGCTTCATCAAGCACTGGGGCGCCACCGGATCGGCACCAGGCGAGTTCCGTGGCCTGAAGGCCATCGCCATCGACGCGCGCGGCGACGTCTACGTCGCCGACACGGGCAACAAGCGCATCCAGGTCTTCGACGCCGAGGGCACCTTCAAGCGGGAGTTCGGCAACGTGGGCACGCCGCTCACGATGTGCATGACGCGCGGCGCCACGCAGCACCTCTACATCTCGCATGCCGGTGACACCGACGGCATGGACGACGCCGCCATCTACAAGGTGCGGCTCGACGGCACGGTCGTCGGCAAGTTCGGCAGCGCCGGCAAGCTGCCGAAGGAGTTCGGACTCGCCAACTCGATCGACTGCCGCAACGAGAACGAACTGCTCATCGGCGAGCTGACCAACTGGCGCGTGCAGAAGGTCACACTGAAAGCCGTCGCGACGCGGTGACCGGGTCGCTGTCTGGTCAGCAGCAAGGCCGCGCGATCGCGCGATCGGGCCAGTCGGCCTTCGTCGTCGAATAGTCGTTGCGCGAGCGCGACATAGTCGGTCTGCGACATGGGTTCGCGTGCCGCTGTCGCGCTCCTTTCGAGTGCGGCGGCGCGCGCTATTTCACGTGCCGGCCGCCGTCGACGCGGATGGTTTCGCCGGTCACGAAGTCGCTCTGGCACAGGAACGCTACGGCCTTGGCCACCTCGGCCTCGCCGCCCCAGCGCCCGAGCGGCGTCGCGCGTTCCACGGCCGCATATTGGTCAGGCGTCGTGTCCCTCGATGGTACGATCGGACCAGGCGCCACTGCGTTCACGAGGATCCGGTCGGGCGCCAGCTCGAGCGCCAGCGCTTCGGTCAGCGCCTTCACGCCGGCCTTGGCCACGTAGTACGGCACGTAGCCCGGATAGCGTGGGCGGCCGCTTGCCGCGATCCAGTCGGTGACGTTCACGATGCGCCCGCCGCCCTGTTTGCGCATGTGAGGCACGGCGGCCATGCTCACGAGGAACGTGGCCCGCAGGTCAACGGTCATCTGCCTGTCCCATTCGCCGGCGTCGAGGTCGTCGAACGCCACGTGCCGGTAGATCGACGCCATGTTGACGATCACGTCGAGGCGCCCCAGGGCCGCGGCGGCTTCGTTCACCGTGGCGTGGCAATCGAGCGGGTCGGCCAGATCGGCCCGCAGAGTGAAGGCGCGGCGGCCCAGGCCGTGCACGGCAGCGGCGGCCTGTTCGGCGGCATCCGCCGACGCGCGGTAGACGAGCGCCACATCGGCGCCGCGCTCGGCCAGCATGACGGCGACGGCCTCGCCCATGCGAGCGCCCCCGGTGATGAGTGCGGCACAGCCTTGCAGGGTCACACGTGGTCTCCATCGGCCCGAGGCCGTTCTCCGCATACTACCCGGTCGGCCCTGCTATGCTCGATCGCATGAAGCCGTTGCCGACGCGTCAAACGGTGTGCATGGCACTGGCACTCGCGCTGGTCAGCCTCGCCCCGGTCGGCGCCGTTGACGTCAACCTCGATCGCGACGCCATCGACCAGGCCATCATCTTCGCGCGCCAGGCCGAGCGCCCCGAGCGCGTCGCCTTCCACGAAAGCTATCTGCGCACGCCCGGCAACGAGCTGCGCCGCGTGTCGGTCGTGACCGAGTACCGCCGCGTCGTTCTGCTGGTGGAAGAAAAAATGCGCGTGCTCGACCGGAACTACGGGGTGCGCCAGATGACCGAGGCACTGAAGCCGTGGCGCGGCCTCGTCGAAATCATCGTGGAGTTGCAGTTTCATCCCCAGAACGCGTTCGTGCGGGTGCCGCTCGTGGACGTGCTGCTCGTGCCGCTCGATGTGCCCGGCAACCCGATGCCGCTCATCGCCGAGGCGACCGACCGCGTGCCCCGCTTCGGGCTCTTCTGGGATCCCCCGCCGGTCGACGCCCCGTGGTGGCCGTTCCCGCCTCCGACCACGCCCGTGCTGGGTGGCACCGAGCCACTCACCGGCGGTTGGGTCCACGCGCGATTCGTGGCCGCTGGCCTGGCCCGCGGACGCTACGAAGTGGCGGTGAAGAACGGCGCCGTCGCACTTGGGCGCGTGCAGTTCGACTTCGGTAACCTCCGGTAGGCTGCAGGCGCTGCCTTATGTCACAATCGGCGGGTCTTGGCTCGCCGGCGTCCTCTGTCGCCCTCGCAGTTCCTCGCCGTCAGCTTCCTTGCGATCATCACCGTCGGGGGCGTGCTGCTCGCGCTGCCGATGGCGGCCGCACCTGGGCACCACGTGTCGGTGCTGAATGCGTTCTTCACCTCGGTATCAGCCGTGTGCGTCACCGGGCTGATCGTCGTGGACACGCCTGTCGACCTGTCAGTGTTTGGGCAGGTCGTGGTAATGCTGCTCATCCAGGCGGGCGGTCTGGGCTACATGACCCTCAGCACGGTGTTTGCCGCCGCGCTCGGCCGCTCGGTCACGCTGCAGGAACGCCTGACTCTGCAGGAGGCCCTGAACGCCCACGACATGGAGGGGCTCGTCCGGTTCGCTCGCACGGTGCTGAAGATGACGCTCGCCTTCGAACTCGGCGGCGCACTGGTGCTCACGCTCTGGTGGTGGTCGACGCTCGGGCTCGGGCAGGCCGCGTGGTACGGTCTCTTCCACGCGGTGTCGGCCTTCAACAACGCCGGATTCGCGCTGTGGAGCGACAACCTGATGTCGTCGCGCGGCGATCTCGTCGTGAACCTGGTCATCACCTCGCTCATCATCGCCGGCGGGCTGGGTTTCTTCGTGTGGGCCGAGCTGCTCAGGCGGCGCACCAGCCGCGTGAAGCTGTCGGTCCACACGCGCCTCGTGCTGCTCGCCACCGTGCTCTTGCTCGCCGGCGGCACCGTGGCGCTGCTGGCCCTCGAATGGAACAACGCCCGCACGCTGGCGGGTCTGCCGTTGGGCGAGAAAGTGCTGGCCGCCTACTTCCAGTCCGTGACGACACGCACGGCCGGCTTCAACACCATCGACATCGGCGCCATGACCGCACCGTCGCTCTTCGTGATGATGGGGCTGATGTTCATCGGCGCCTCGCCGGGCGGCACGGGCGGCGGTGTGAAGACGTCGACCTTCTCGATCACACTGGCCGCGCTCTGGGCGACCGTGCGTGGCGAAGGCGACACGGTCGTCTTCAAGCGTCGCCTCGCACCCGAACTCGTAGCCAAGGCCTTCTTCGTGTCGCTCATTGCCTTCGTGGCGATGAACTCGGTGGCGTGGGTGCTGCTGCTCACCGAGGGCCGGGGTCTGCTGACAACGCTGTTCGAGACCACGTCGGCCTTCGGCACCGTCGGCCTTTCGATGGGTGAAAACGGCGCCCCGTTGAGCCTGGCGGCGTTCTTCACGCCAGCGGGCAAGTTGCTCGTGATGGCGATGATGTTCATCGGCCGCCTGGGGCCGCTGACCCTCGCCATCGCGGTGGCGCGGCGCGGCGCGACGCAGGCCAAGATCCGGTATCCGGAAGGCAAGATTCTCGTCGGGTAGCACACATGGCCAAACGAACGTTTGCGGTAATCGGCCTCGGGCGCTTCGGCGCCGCGATGGCCACGACCCTGTCGCAGCTCGGGCACGAAGTGATTGGCATCGACGGCAATGACGATCGCGTCACGGCGCTGGCCGACCAGATGTCGCAGACCGTGCGCCTGGATGCCACCGACGAGCGGGCGCTCAGGGCCGCCGGCATCCAGGACGTGGATGTCGCCGTCGTCTCCATCGGCGAGAACATCGAGTCGAGCCTGCTGGTCGTCACGGTCGTGAAGGAGATGGGCATCGACAACATCGTGGCCAAGGCCGTCACGCCCCTGCACGGGCGCATTCTGGAGAAGCTCGGCGTGACGCGGGTGGTGTTTCCGGAACGTGAAATGGCCGTGCGGATCGCCCACAGCCTGGTCATTCCGAACGTGCTCGACTATATCGAGCTCTCAGGCGACTACTCGATCGTGGAGGTGCCGGCGCCGGCGGACTTCTACGGCAAGACGCTACGCGACATCGGGCTGCGCGCACGGTTCGGCCTCACCACGATCGCCATCAAGCGCACGGCCAAGGTCGGTCTGGGTGATACCACGACGGTGTCACCGGGGCCCGACGACGTCGTGCAACCGGGCGACATCCTGGCGCTACTCGGCAGCAACGAGAAGCTCGGACAGCTGGAGACGATGCTCAAGTCGGCCACGATTCCCCACTAGCCAGCGGCTTTCGGCAGCTTTCCGTCCACGTAATGGCTTTCGGACGGCGTAAGTCGGCGGACCAGAAGGTCGGCCAATGTGTCCTGAATCACTAGCGAAGCTGCAACCGTCGCGCTGGCGCGAATCGTGCTGTCCGCTAGCCCGTTGCCGCGTCCGATTCGTCTTCGGCCGTACGACAACCCAAGGAGACTCCCATGCGATCAACGATGAAATGCCTGCTTGCCGCCGCCCTGCTGGTCGGCGCGAGCGCCCAGGCCAACGCCCAGACCCTGCGCCTCACCGCAGTGCTGTCTGGTTCGAACGAAACGCCCGCCGTCGTCGTGACGGGCGCCACGGGCACCGCCGAGGTGTTCGTGAATCTGGCTTCGCAGACGGTCACCTACACAGTCAACGTCTTCAACCTGCCGAGCGGCGCCACGGGTGGACACTTCCATGTGGGCGGGCCGGGCGCAGGTGGACCGGTCGTGATCAATCTGAGCCCCCCGGCCAACGTGTCCAACGACTTCACCCTGTCTGGCGCCGTCGCGCCGTCGGCGTTGGTTCCGCGGCCCGATCAGGGCATCCGCACCTGGGAAGACTTCATTCAGGCACTCGTCGGCGGTCAGGTCTATGTGAACATCCACAGCGCCGTGAACCCCGGCGGCGAGACGCGCGGTCAGCTGACCGTCGCACCCTAGCCCTAGCAATTCCCGTTTCCGATGTCGGCGCGGCCCATCGATGGCGGGCCGCGTCGCACCTTCGGGCGGCGGAGCCGCGACGTATAATCTGGCAGATGAGACTGTCGGTCGTGATGCCCTGCTACAACGAGCGAGGCACGATTAAGGAAATCGTGGCGCGCGTGCGAGCCGTGGATCTAGGCGGCATCGAGACCGAAGTCGTGATTGTTGACGACGGCTCCACCGACGGCACGCGCGAGGTGCTGGCGACACTCGACGGGCACGGCGGCGTGCGCGTCTTCCTGCAGCCCACCAACCAAGGCAAGGGCGCGGCGGTTGCCCGCGGCTTCCGGGAAGCCACCGGTGATTTCGTGATCATTCAGGACGCCGACCTCGAGTACGACCCCCGCGAATATCCCCTGCTCTTGCGGCCCATCCTTGATGGCAACGCCGAGGTCGTCTACGGCTCGCGCTTCCTCGGCGCCCAGGGCGGCCACCGTGTGCTCTACTTCTGGCACTCGGTGGGCAACCGGCTCCTCACGTTGCTGTCGAACGCCGTTACCGACCTGAACCTCACCGACATGGAGACCTGCTACAAGGTCGTCGTGCGCGATGTCGCCCAGCGGCTCGACCTGCAATCGCGCGACTTCGGCATCGAGCCCGAAATCACCTGCAAGGTCGCCAGGATGCGTGCGCGCGTCTACGAAGTGCCCATCACCTACAATGGCCGGACCTACGAGGAAGGCAAGAAGATCGGCCTCAAGGACGCGTTCAAGGC
>JANORI010000314.1:0-5595 GCA_031415235.1 Acidobacteriota bacterium
GGCGCGGTGCAGGAAGGCAGCGTGGGCGCCGGCACCGGCACCCAGGCCTTCGGCTGGAAGGGCGGCATCGGCACCTCGTCGCGTCGACTGCCGGCGGCCAACGGCGCATTCACGGTGGGCGTGCTCGTGCAGAGTAACTTCGGCGGCGTGTTGACGATGGGTGGCGCGCCGGTTGGCAAGGAGCTGGGCCGCTACGCCTTTGCCCCGTCACGGCCCGCCGACGCGGGCGACGGCTCGTGCATGATCGTCGTGGCCACTGACGCGCCGCTCGACGCGCGTGATCTGAAACGGCTCGCGGCGCGCGCCGTGTTTGGACTCGCCCGCACGGGTTCGTCCTACAGCAACGGCAGCGGCGACTTTGCCATTGCCTTCACGACGCACCCGTCGCAGCGCGTGACCTTCGGCGACACGACCGCCGCGACGCGCACGGCGCTGCCGACCGACGCCGTGTCGCCGCTCTTCCAGGCGGCGCTCGAGGCCACTGAGGAAGCGGTGTACAACTCGTTGCTCCGCGCAACGACTTCGACGGGCAACGGCACCACGTCAGAAGCGCTGCCGATCGACCGCGTGCGCGAGATCCTGCGTAAGTACCACGTCGGCGGACGCTGACGCCGCTACAGGCGGGTGGCGAGGCGCGCGAGTTGGCGCGGCATCTCCCTTCGCCGAGAGCTCCGCAACACCGCGTCGGACTGATACGGTGGGGGTCCTCGCGGCTCAACGTCGCCCCGCCCGTGTCTCGATGGCGATCGGGTGCACCCGCGCGCCGAAGCCTCCCAGCGCAAGTCCCAGCAGGATGCCGGTCGTCGTCGAGGCGGTGCCGTTCGCCTCTACCACATGGTCGAAGTCGAATCGCTCGCTGCGCTGCCGGGCGATCTCGAGGCGCGACGCCCGCTGTGTGGACAGACGCGGCCGAATTGCGATACAAATAGAGATTCCTGCCTCGAGATGTTCGACCCTTCTGTGCGGAAGTGGCGGAATTGGCAGACGCGCTAGCCTCAGGAGCTAGTCCGGGCAACCGGGTGAAGGTTCAAATCCTTTCTTCCGCACCATTCGCCTCCGCCGCTTCGCGGCGTCACTCATGGCAGGCCGCGTCACCCACACCTCGAATGGTGCGTCCTGAGCGAGCGAAGCGAGTCGAAGGACCTCACCGCTTCCAATCGGGTAGACGGTCGTTACCCGCGCCTTGCGTGAGCCGGGTCCACGCGCCCGAGGCCACGTTGACCACCGCCAAGTCCCAGTTCTCGCCCTCGTGGTGCGCAGGGCTCACCGAAAAGACGAGCCGCGTGCCGGCGGGCGACCAGTCCGGGTAGTAGCTCCAGAGGTTCCCGGCATTCAGCACGCGTGAGGCGTCCAGCCGCGGACCCGAGCGCACTTCAAGCGCCGAGGGCGCGCCGCGCGGCAACCGCACGTGGGCGAGACGTTGGCCGTCAGGCGACCAGTTGGGCCAGCAGGCGCCGGCCTCCGCCGCCAGCGGCACTGGCGCGCCTCGCGCTGGCAGCACGTGCACCTGGAAGTCCCAGAAGGCCCCGGCTCGCAGCGTCTGCGCGGCAAACGCGAGGCGCGTGCCATCCGGTGAGGACGACGGCATGATGGCGCGTCCCACGTAGTGCTGTGTCAGCCGCGTCAGCGCGCCGGTGGCGAGTGTCAGCCGGTACAAATCGCCTCGGCTGTCGCGGTCCGACGTGAAGATGAGGCTCTGGCCATCGGGCGCCCAAGCTGGATCCGCTTCGTTGGCGGGATCGCTCGTGATTCGGGCGAGACCCCGGCCGTCGCTGTTGACAAGCCACAGGTCGGAGTCCGGGTTGCCGGTGTCGCGCGACGCGCCGTCGTAGTGCGCGCGATTGGAACTGAACGCGACCCGGGTGCCATCAGGTGACCAACGTGGGGTCGAGCTGGCAAACCCTGGCGCGCCCGTCAGCGGAGCCACGATGCCGGTGCCGAGGACGAGCGTGTAGAGCGCGGGCCGTCCGGCGATATCCGACTCAAAGACGATCGTGCCGGTGAGGCCCGGGGGAAAGGGTCGCACGGCCTCGGGCCTCGGCCCGGGGGCCTCGTGCGAGACGGGCGGCACGGCCGCCTCCAGGGTCAGTCCGAGGGCGACCAGTGCGGCGGCAAGAACCGGCGGCACCGACATCGTTCGTGTATACCGTACCCGGGCCGGCTGTGCCGAAACAGATCAAGTCTGTTCCTGCCAGTTCAGTTTCGGAACACTAGTGGATGGACAGCCGATGGTCGATGGCGTCCACTTCGTCGAGCAGGCGCCGCAGCAGGAGCGCGTGATTCTCGGTGCTGGGCGTGCGGAAGACCGTTCGCACTTCCCGCAGCCACATGCGGACATCCCCGACAAAGCCGTCCAGTTCTGGGCGATCCCGCGCGATATCGGCCGCCGCCCGCTCGATGTGGTTGAGCAGCGCCACGGCCTCGAGCAGTTGTTCGTGCGTCAGGTCAACGGAACCAGGTCGTCGTGCCATGCCCTGGTCCAAACGCAAGCGGCATGCCAGCGTGGGGGCGGCCTGCGGCGGGCCGCATGCTATCGCGGCGCGCCATGACTCCCATTGTGATTGGTGTCGCCGGCGGGTCCGGCTCGGGCAAGACCACCGTCGTGCGGCGCATCGTGGACAGCCTGGGGGATGACCAGGTCACGGTACTCGAACACGACCGCTACTATCGTGACCGGAACGATTTGCGGCTCGAGGAGCGCGCGGCGCTCAACTACGATCATCCCGACGCGCTCGAGACCGACTTGATGGTGCAGCACGTGCTCGCGCTCAAGGCCGGGCAGGCCGTCGAGGCGCCGGTCTACCTGCTGCTGTCGTTCATCCGCAGCGTGGCCGGCGTGCCGTCGCGCCAGGCGTAACGGCGTACCGCCAGGTTCAGCGCGGGTGGGCGACTTCGAAACGGCGGATCGCGTCGTCGTGGCGCAGGATAAGGGCGATGTCGTCGAGCCCCTCGAGCAGGCGCTGCGCGGCGCGGTCGTCGATGGCAAACGGTGCCTCGAAGCCGCGGGCGCCCCGCACGGTGCGGGCCGCCAGGTCGACCGTCACGGCGCAACCGGGGTCGGTCTGGGCCCGGGTGACGAGCGTCGTGAGCGCGGCGTCGTCGATTCGGGCTGCCAGGAAGCCGTTGGCTACGCAGTTGCTGGCGAAGATGTCGGCAAACGACGGCGCCAGCACGACGCGAAAGCCGTAATCGTGCAGCGCCCACACGGCGTGCTCGCGAGACGAGCCGCAGCCGAAGTTCGCACCCGCCAGGAGCACCGAGGCGCCGGCGTACCTCGGATCGTTCAACACGAAGTCGGGGCGCAGTCGGCCCTGCCCGTCGGCGCGCCAGTCGAAGAAGAGCGCGTCCTCGAAGCCAGTGCGACCCAGGCGCTTCAGGAATTGCTTGGGGATGATCTGATCGGTATCGACGTCGCGGCGGGGCAGGGGGGCGACGATGCCGGTATGTGTGGTGAACGGTGTCATCCGGACCTCAGCGATACTGCCAGTCGCGGATGTCGGCAAAGCGCCCGCGGATCGCGGCCGCTGCTGCCATCGCTGGGCTCACCAGATGGGTGCGTCCGCCGCGGCCTTGACGCCCTTCGAAGTTGCGATTGCTGGTCGAGGCGCAACGCTGACCTGGCTGCAGGACATCGTCGTTCATGCCCAGGCACATCGAGCAGCCGGGCTCGCGCCATTCGAATCCCGCGGCCATGAGCACGTCGTGGAGGCCCTCGGCTTCCGCGGCGCGCTTGACGGGCTGCGAGCCCGGCACGACCAAGGCGCGCACGCTGGGCGCCACCTGATAGCCCTTGGCGACGCGCGCCGCCTCGCGCAGGTCCTCGATGCGCGCATTCGTGCACGAGCCGATGAAGACCCGGTCGACCGCGATGGTGTCGATGGCCGCACCGGCCTCGAGGCCCATGTAGGCGAGCGCCTGCTCGTAGCTGGCGCGGGCGGCAGGTGAAGCCTGCGCGGCCGGATCCGGCACCCGCGCGGAGATGGACGCCACCATGTCGGGCCGCGTGCCCCAGGTGACGAGCGGCGCCACGGCTGCCGCGTCGATCGTGATCTCGCGGTCGAACGTCGAGCCAGGGTCCGAAATGCAGTCACGCCATTTGGTGACGGCCGCGGTCCACGCGGCGCCGTGCGGTGCCTGCGGCCGTCCCTCGAGATAGCCAATGGTCGCGTCAACCACTGCCACGAGTCTCGCGCGCGCGCCCGCCTCGATGCTCATGTTGCAGAGCGTCATTCGCTCTTCCATCGACAAGGCGCGCACGGCGTCGCCCGCAAACTCGATGGTGTAGCCGGTGCCACCGGCGCAGGTCAGCTCGCCGATCACCGCCAGGGCCAGGTCCTTGGCGCTCACGCCCGGCGCGCGGGTGCCGGTGAGATGCACGCGCATCGCCTTGGGCCTCGACAGCACGAGACACTGCGTGGCAAGCACGTGCTCGACCTCGGAGGTGCCGATGCCGAACGCCAGCGCGCCAAACGCGCCGTGCGTCGTCGTGTGGCTGTCGCCGCACACGATCGTCATGCCGGGCTGCGTGAGTCCCTGTTCCGGGCCGATGACGTGCACGATGCCTTGCGCGGGCGAGTCGAGGCCATGCAGTGTGATGTTGTGCGTCTTGCAGTTCTTCTCGAGCGCCTCGAGCATGGCCACCGCGAGCGCGTCGGTCAGTGGCAGGTGGCGTGGCCCGGTAGACACGTTGTGGTCCAGCGTGGCCACGGTACGATCCGGGCGCCGCACGCCGCGTCCCGCCAGACGCAGGCCCTCGAAGGCCTGCGGCGTCGTGACCTCGTGAATCAGGTGCAGGTCGATGTAGATCAGGTCACGTCCGGAGTCGAGTGGCTCGACCACGTGCGCGTCCCAGAGCTTGTCGACGAGAGTACGCGGCGCACTAGACGCCATGGTATGACCAGTGCCGTTCCAGTGAGTCGACCACGGCCCGTTCCACCGCGGCGCCGATCTCCGAGGTGCTGG
This sequence comes from Acidobacteriota bacterium, assembly GCA_031415235.1. GTDB lineage: Bacteria > Acidobacteriota > Vicinamibacteria > Vicinamibacterales > UBA2999 > CADEFD01. Next base: position 4,963 of record JANORI010000314.1, read on the forward strand.
CGGGCGTGTCACCCGGCCGGACGAGGTCGGCCGGCCGCATGCCCTGGGCGAGCACGTCACGCGTGGCCGCGTCGATGGCGTCGGCTTCGCGCGGCATGTGCGCCGTGTAGCGCAGCAGCAGCGCAATGCAGCCGATGGCGCCAATCGGATTCGCGATGTCTTTGCCGGCGATGTCGGGCGCCGACCCGTGCACGGGTTCATAGAGCGCCACGCGTCCGCCGAGGGTGGCCGAGGGCAGCAGTCCGAGCGACCCGGCGATCACGGCGGCCTCGTCGCTCAGGATGTCGCCAAACAGGTTGTCGGTCAGCAGCACGTCGAACTCGGTCGGCGACGTGGCCAGGCGCATGGCGCAGCTATCCACGTACATGTGGTGCAGCGTCACCTCTGGATAGTCGAGCCCCACACGCGTGACCACTTCGCGCCAGAGCCGCGAGGTCTCGAGCACGTTGGCTTTGTCGACCGAGGTCACGAGCTTGCGGCGTGTGCCTGCGGCTTCGAAGGCCACCGCCGGCCGCATGTTGGCGAAGCCGCCGAGCGCCGTGCGCAAGGCCAGCAGACCCGCTTCGGGCCGCAATGCCGGCGGCTGGCTATCGAAGGCGGGATCGCCGACCGCACCGAGGAACACCGCGTCGG
>JANORI010000315.1:0-4043 GCA_031415235.1 Acidobacteriota bacterium
CAAGATCGATCCCGCCAAGGCGGCCACGCCCGCCGTTCCGGGCGGCACCGACGGCGGCACCATCTACCTGACCACCGCGGATCGCTGGGGCAACATGGTGTCGCTCGTGCACAGCGTGTTCAGCGTCTACGGCAGCCGCGCTACGGTGGGCCCCTACGGCTTCATCCTGCACAACCGCGGCAGCGCCTTCTCGCTCGACCCGAAGAACCCAACGTGGTGGCGCCGCACAAGCGGCCGTTTCACAGCATCATCGCCGGCTTCGTCATGAAGGACGGCCAGCCGCTGATGGCCTTCGGCAACATGGGCGGCAGCGTGCAGCCGGAAACGCATGCGCAGCACATGGTGAATCTGATCGATCACGGCATGAACGTGCAGATGACCACCGATGCCGCGCGCTTCACGCACAACCAGAACAGCAACATGCTGTCGCTCGAGCACCACCTGTTCGCGCTGGTGGGTAAGGCGCTCGAGGGCAAAGGGCACAAGGTGCGGGGCGTGGACGGCGGCGCCGTGGGCGGCTATCAGGGCATCTTGTTCGCGCGCGATCCGCGGCTGCCCGAGCCCACGTTCGACCGGCGCAGCATCACCGACGATCACGCCGTGAACGGCGTGTATCGCGGTGGATCGGACCATCGCAAGGACGGTCAGGCGGTGGGCTGGTAGTGGCGCCGATCGCTCCGGACGGTCGAAGGACGCTGCTTCTTCAGGCCTCGAGATCGAGCAACTGCCTGGCTTCCTGAAGGTCGCGAGTCCCGAAGCCTTCGGTGAACGATTCGTAGATCGCAGAGAGCATCGCGTGCGCTTCCCGAAAGCGTCCGTTGTGCTGCCAGAGTCGCGCCAGACCCAACGACGCCCGCAGCTCGAGCGACTTCGCGTGCTGTTGCCGTGCGCACACGACGGCCTGCTCGAAGCACCGCTCGGCGGCGACCCCCGAGCTGGGCGTGCCTTGCTGCCGAAGCAGGTCGGCGTTGGTCGCGCGCAGCGCGGCTTCGTAGTAGCGCTCGTTGGTCGTCTCCACCAACGCCAGCGCCTGGCTCACCACGCCAAGAGCGTCGTCCACTCTCGCATGTCGACCCAACCCCTCGGCCAGCAGGCCCAGAAAATGGGTCCGCGACAACGTGCTGCCAAGGCGACCGTAGGCCCCCAGGCTGTCGTGCAGCGCCGCGATCGCGGCCTCGTCTCCCTGCATCACCTGTGCCCAGCCGCGAAGAATGACGGCCCAGGCCCGGTATTGCGGCAAGTCGTGTTCGCGCGCCAACGTCAGAATCCTGTCGGCGCACCGCGCCGTCTCGGCCGGCTCTCCCCGCATCTGCCGCATCAACATCTGCAAGAAGTGGGCAAAGGCGATACCGAGCGGCTGGCCAATCTCGCTGGCCAGCTTCAGCGCCGCGTTGCTGGTGTCGAGCGCCTGGTCGGGATAGCCCAGTAACCACAACAGGCGCGCTAACTGCGCCCGGCACGACAGCGACGGATCGCGGCCATCGGGCAGATTCGCCGCACCTGGATGCGCGTCGCCGAGCGCCACGCCTTCCACGTACTGGTCGCGAGCCGCAACCAGTTCCCCAAGGTAGAACAGCACGGTACCGAGCATGTAGTGCGCAGTGACCAGCGCCGGCAGCGCCTGCGACTCACGTGCCAGCCTCAGGATCTCCACAGCGAGTTCGCGCGTGCGGTGGTACTCGGCTCGAGCGAGATGGCACATCGCGAGACCCCACACGGCCCGGTACCGCTCCGGCTGGTTGACCGGATCGCTGCACAGCTCGATCGCTCGCGTATAGGTCTGCTCCACTTCCGGCGCGGCGTAACCGCGCGTGTTGATCAGCGACCAGCCCAGCGTCAGCCCGAGGGCCAGCTCGGTCCGGCGGCGCGACTGGGAGTCAGGCGCCGCCTTCAGAGCGTCCAGCCCCCGCCGTGCCAGCGCGATCGACTCATGATCCGCAAATACCTGCGTGGCGTTGCGCGCCGCCAGCAGGTAGTACTCCGCGGCGGTCACGAGGTCTCGCGACGCTTCATGTAGGACAGCGAGCTGGACGGCTACTTTGTCGACCTGGTCGTTGTGGCAGCGACGGAGCGCAGCGGCCACGGCGGTGCTCAGCTCGGCCCGGCGCGTGGGTCGCAACGACGCGTAGAACGCCTCTTGATACAGGATGTGGACGAAGTGGTAAGTGAGCGACAGCGTGCCGTTGGGGTGCACGACGTCACCGTCCTGCCGAACAAAGGCGAACACCAGATCGAGCGCTTCCAGTCGCTCCTCGACCTGCGATTGCGCGAGGCCAGCCGCTGCGGCGACCACCGTCGAGTCGAACCGGTAGCCCTGCACGCTGGCCACTACCAGAAGGCGACGGTCGTCAGCGCTCAGCTGCCCGAGCTTGCGCTCGATCATTCCCCTCATCGACTCCGGCAGGTCACGGTCGAGCCCAGTCATCGTGGACGCCACGACCCAGCCCTTCTCGTCCTGAGCGATCACGCCGCGATCGCGCAGATAGCGCACGAGGTCGACCATGAAAAGGGGGTTGCCCTCGGTCTTGCCATGCACCATCGCCCGCAGGTCGTCGGGAAAACGGTGGCCTGGAAACTCGGTCGCCAGGTAGGCGCCGGTGTCGGCAGCGCCCAGGAAGTCGAGCGGCAGTTCACGGCAGATGCCGCGAGCCTGCAGGTCGTGCTTGATCGCGATGAACGGGCTCTTGGCGATGAGCAGGTCCGAGGGGCGATACGTGACGACGATCAGCACGCGGATCGTCGCCAGTCGGCTACCGACGAACGCCAGCATGTCGATGGTCGACACGTCGGCCCAATGCAGGTCTTCGAACACGAGCACGAGCGGTTCATGGTTCGACAGCTCTTCGAGAAGCGCGCTCAGCTCGCGCTTCATACGCTCCTGCGACGCCGACCTGAGCGCGGCGACAATCGACGCGTCCGACGCGTTGTCAGCGGTCAAGGGCGCGAGCTGCGCGTACCACGTCGGTGCCACGTGTCGCAGAGTCCGTTCGACCGATCTTGCTGATCGCAATGCAGCGACAGCTGATCCGCGGCGAAGTGTGTCGAGGACCTCGAGCCACGGCAGGTACGCTTCGGTACCGGCAACACGCTCGGAGCAGCGGCCGCGGGCTGCACGGCACGGCACCTCGCTGGCGCCGAGATCGGAGAGGAACACATCGACCAGGGAGGTCTTCCCGATCCCGGGCTCGCCCGCGATCGTCAGCAGGCGACCGCATCCCTGGCTCGCGGAGTCGAACGCCTGGCGCATCAGTGCGCGCTCGTGGTCACGTCCGACGAAGACCGCAGGCGGCGCCGCCAGGGGCACGCCACGGGTCACGCGCTCGGCGGGTCTCGGGCCCTCGGCACGGTCGATGCCGAGGTTCGCCAGCACGACGGCGGCTTCAGACGCGGTGGGGCGAAGTGCCGGGTTCTTGGCCAGCAGTCCCATCACAAGCTCTTCGAACGCCGGCGGCACATCGGGCGTCGCAAGCGATGGCAAACGAGGGGTGTCGATGGCGATGGCGTGCACCGCCCCTGCCAGCGTCGTCGCCGGGAACGGATGGCGACCAGTGGTCAGCTCATACAGCACCACACCGAGGGCGAACATGTCGGTCTCGGCACCGACCCGTTCGCCGCGGGCCTGCTCCGGCGACATGTAGCGCACAGTGCCGAGCACGTCGCCCGGGGCGGTGGAGAATGCCGTCACGCTGTCTTCGTAGCGCTGGTCCAGTTGTGCGATTCCGAAGTCGAGCAGCTTCACCAGGCCGTCGTCCCGGACCATGACGTTTTCGGGCTTGATATCGCGATGCACGATGCCAGCGGCGTGGGCCACGGCCAGCGCCTGGGCGATCTGCCGCGACCACTGGATCACGACGCCGCAGTCAACCGCCTCACGACCGAGTGCTCGCAGCGTCCGGCCGGCGACGAACTCCATCGCAATGAACTGGCCAGCCTCGGACTGGCCGATGTCGTAGATGGTGATGATGTTCGGGTGATTGAGCGCCGAGGCGACTCTGGCTTCCTGTTCGAAACGGCTGACGCGGTCCGGCTCCTGAAGGAGATGG
>JANORI010000316.1:0-3822 GCA_031415235.1 Acidobacteriota bacterium
CCCGCGAAGTAGGCCAGCATCGACAGGTGATAGCGGTTGATCTTGGCCTGATCTTCGATGGTCTCGGCGCGCTCGCCGTGGTGTGAGGCCGAGTGCCACGGCGTCGAGCACCCGCTCTCGGCAAACACCCGGTTGCTGGTATCGCGGCTCAGCTTGAAGGTCGAGACCCGGGTGACCTCGGCGGCAAAGGCCAGCACCTGCAGGTCCATCATCAGCTTGACGTGTTCTTCCCACGAGTCGGGCACGCCGATGGGCGCGGCCGGCAGCTCGCGCTCGGGGCCGTGAGCGGTGTTGTAGGCCTCGATCTTCTGAATCCGTCGCTCGATCTCGCGGATGTTCTCGAGGTAGTCGTCGAGACGTCCGCGGTCCTTCGAGTCGAGGTTGCGCTGCAGCTTCGACATGTCGCGCGTGATGCTGTCGAGAATGCTGCGATTGATGCGGTTCCGGTTCGCGCGGTCCGACGAGCTGCCGCCGGTGCCGAAGAGCTGCTCGAAGGCCAAGCGCGGATCGCGCGTCATCGGCAGGGGCGTCGTGGGATCGGCCCAGCTGATGGTGTCCATGTACGCGCAGCTGTAGTTGTAGCCGCAGGTGCCGGAGGAATCGAGATTCTCGATGCACAGTTGGATGGAGGGCAGCGGCGTGTCCTGGCCGTGTGCCTTCGCATACATCTGATCGATGGACGTGCCGTTGCGGATGTCCGAGCCCTCGGTCTGCTTCGCGTGCGCGGCCGTCAGGAACACGGCGCTCGACCGGAAGTGATCGGCGCCCACCTCTTCGGCCGTGAACGGGTCGGCGGCGTTGCAGTCGGTGTGGCTCACGACCGTGAGGTAGTCTCGGAACGGCTCGAGGGGCTGCAGGGTCTTGGTGAACTCGAAGTCGCGGCCCACAGTGGCGGGCGACCACAGATGGTTCTTGGTGCCGTATTCGGTGGCGCCGGCCGATCCGTGCACCATCTCGATGCCGGTGAAGCGGCTCTTCGGCATGACCGCCACCTGTTCGCGCGCCGTCGCAGTCGCCGGCACCATCGCGTCGAGGAAGGGCAGAGCCACGGCAGCACCCATGCCGCGCAAAACGGTACGGCGAGACAGCGCGCGCTTGGTGATGAACATCAATGAACTCCCTTGGCTTCGGGCCCGGCGATCGTGTCGGTGGGGGGCGCCAGCGTGCGCATCTGGAATGGTCCGCTCGTCACGACCGCCATGACGTACGAGGAGAAGCGGTCTTTGTCGCGCGCGCCCTGCCGGGCAATCACGCGGGCCGTGGGCATGTCGGTGCTGTCGAGCACGCGGCCGAGCGCGTAGCTCAACAGGCTCTCCGAAAACCCGGAGCGGAACGCATCGGCATGACCGAGCAGCGCCGCGCGCAGGCTGACCGGGCCATCGAGTGCGTGACCGTCGTACATCTGGCCGCGGGGATCCACGGGCGAGAGCCCGTCGTTTCTGCGCCAGCGGCCGGTGGCGTCGAAGTTCTCGAGCGCCAGGCCGATCGGGTCCATGATCTTGTGGCACGCCGCGCAGGTGGCGTTCTTGCGGTGCTGCTCCATGCGCTCGCGCACCGGGAGCACCGCTTCGTTGTTCACCGTTTCGGCCAGCGGAGGCACGTTGGGCGGCGGTAGCGGCGGCGGCGCGCCGAGCAGCACCTCGAGCACGTACTTGCCGCGGGCCACCGGCGACGTGCGGTTGGCCAACGAGGTCTGGGTCAGGATGGCGCCCCGGCCGAGCAGCCCGAAGCGATTCGGATCGGTGAGCGCCACGCGGCGGAACTGCGGCCCGGCCACGTTGGGAATGCCGTAGTGCTTCGCCAGTACTTCGTTCACGAACGTGTAGTCGGCGGTGAGCAGGTCGACGAGGCTCCGGTCGTCGCGAACGATGCTGTCGAAGAGCAGCTCCACTTCGCGCCGCATCGACTGCGCGAGGTTGCGGGTGAAGTCCGGGAAGATCGTGGGTTCGGGGTGTACCTCAGCCAGGCCGGAGAGCCGCAGCCACTGCGAGGCGAAGTTGGTGGACAGGCTGTCGGCGCGTCGATCGGCGAGCATTCGCGTGACCTGCTTTTCGAGCACCGTCGGCGTGCGCAGCAGGCCGCGGCTGGCCACGTCGATGAGCACGTCGTCGGGGCCCGAGCCCCACAGAAAGTACGAGAGCCGTGCCGCGAGCTCCAGGTCGTTGATCTTGTAGTGCTGCCCAGCTGTGAGGCCGTCCGGTACGCGCTCGAAGCGGAAGATGAACTCCGGACGCGCGATCGTGGCCTGCACCGCCGTGCGGATGCCGGCCTCGAACGAGCCTTCTTCGCGGCCCAGCGCGTACAGCTGCATCAGCGTCGCGAGGTCGTCGTCGGTGGGGGGACGGCGGAACGCGCGCCGCGCCAGGGTCGTGACGATGCTCCGGGCGCAGGCCGTGTCCTGCGACGCGTCCTTTGGCTGACAGGTGAGGATCTGCGTGCGGCTCGGCGTATTGGACACGCCGGCCGCCTGCGTGGGTCCGACGATGGTGAGTGTCTGCAGGTGGGGCAGCGTCGTCATGCCGGGATGCAGTCCCACGCTCACGTCCATGATGGTCTGTTCGACCAGGCGCACGGAGTCTTCCACCGGGCCGTCGGCCTTGGCCACAAACGCCGCGGCCACCCGGTGCGGGCCGGCCGTGACCGTCACTGGCGGGCTCACGAGCGGTCCCGCGTTGCCCTCATAGAGCGGATCGATCGTGAAGCTGGCCACGCGCGCGCCGTCAATCGAGATCTCGAGTTCCTGGCCCTGCAGCGACTCGGGCAGATTGCCTCCGATGAGCTCGCCCAGGTAGTAGAAGTAGAGCTCACTCTGGAAGGTGTAGGTGCCGTCGGCGGGAAACTGGTGCACGACGGCCGTGCCGCCCCGCGAGCCAAAAGGCGCGCCTTCGACGTGGCGCATCTGGTTCACGACCTTGGCCACGTCGTACTTCGCCATCACCGCCTGGGTCTGCGGGTCGCCGAGCGCTTGACGCGCGACCTTGTCGGCCGCGCGGATGTAGGCCTGCATCAACGCGGGGTTGATGGTAAGCGCGTCGGACATGTTGTCGAACGCACCGGTGCGCGCATCGGGTGGCAGCAGAGCCGACACATCCACATCGACGCCGAGCAGGTCGCGGACGGCGCTGCGATACTCGCGGCGGTTGAGGCGGTGCAGTTCAGGGGCCTTGTAGAACGGCGCCGACGCCGCCATTTCGTCGAGGCGCGTTCCGAGCGCCGTGCTGAAGGCCGTGAGCGCCGCGGCGTCGGGGCGCTTCGCGCCGGCCGGAGGCATCAGCCCCGCGCGCACTTTGCGAATCACGTCTTCCGCACGCTTGGCGTTGTGGTCGGGCCGCGCGATGTCGAGCTCGGTCCACGAGAAGCCGCCGTTCTTGACGCGCTCGTTGTGGCAGCCGACACAGTACTGCTGGACGAAGGCCCGCTGCGCGTCGACGGTCGTGGGCGCCGCCGCCGGCGCTTGAGGCGGGGCGATCGTTGCGCCAAGCTGCGCCACGAGCGCCACGGCCACGACCGTGAGGCCACCGATCACGCGTGAGAACCTCATGCACGAACCTCCCCTTCAGCCGGTGGCACCACGCACACCCCGGCCGAGGCTGAGAACCGACAATGCTCGTCAGCCACTATTTTCAGATCGTGTGTGGGCACGTGTCAATCACGCAGAGCGGTCTACCATGCCACTTTCACGCCGTTTTGGCCCTGTCTGGCCGGCCCCGTCCCGGTATCGCGGAACGATCACTGGATTGCGAAGCAATACACCCGGGCCGCGACCGGCGCGGCCGGACCGCAGCTGACGGTGCCCGCCGAGTTCCACACGCCGGCCGGATC
>JANORI010000317.1:0-4949 GCA_031415235.1 Acidobacteriota bacterium
CAGCGGATGGCCTGCGCCCACCGGCTTCCCCATCGTGACGATGTCGGGCACGACGTCGTGCTCGGTGAACGCCCACATGCTCGTGCCGACACGGCCAAAGCCCACTTGCACTTCGTCAGCGATGCAGACGCCGCCGGCCGCGCGGACGGCCGCGTAGACCTCACGCAGGTAGCCGGGCGGCAAGAGCACTTGACCGCCGACGCTGGGAATCGTCTCGGCGATGAATGCGGCAGGCGTCCAGCCCGTGGCCGTCGCCGCCGACAACTCGCGACGCGCCTGGGCCGCGAACCGTGGGCCGATCTCGAAGGGCGGCCACTCGTCGGGCGCACGATACGGCTCGGGCAGGGGCAGCTCGCACACGAAATCGGGACGCCCCTTGCCGCCCTTGGGCTTGTACTTGTACGGGCTGATCTCGATGAGCGCCTGCGTGTGGCCGTGATATGCCCAATCGAGCACCGCGATGCCGTGACGGCCGGTGGAGGTGCGCGCGATGCGTAGCGCCAGGTCGTTGGCCTCGCTGCCGGAGTTGCAGAAGAACAAGCAATCGAGCCCCGCCGGCAACGTCGCCGACAGACGCTCGGCATAGCGCACCACGTTCTCATGCAGGTAGCGCGTATTGGTGTTGAGCAGCGCGGCCTGGGTCGCAAGCGCCGCCACGACCTTCGGATGGCAGTGCCCGACGTGCGCCACGTTGTTGTAGCAGTCGAGGTAGGTGCGGCCTTGCGCGTCGATGAGCCACACGTCGTCGCCGCGCACGATGTGCAGTGGCGTGCGGTACGACAGGCTGAGATTCTTGCCCAGGTGCGCGCGCCGGGAGGTCAGCAGCGCGGCAGCGTCGCGCGGCGGCGGCACCGGTATGCCTTGGCGGCACGCGCGTGTCAGCGCATTTGCAAACGTGACGCGGTCCGTCGATGCCATCCACCGCAGCACGTGCCACGCCGGCGCTTCGCTGACGAACAAATACGGATCGCGCGACGTGGACTGCCGCATGGCCGACACAGTGACGCTGATGCACAGGCGTCCCGCGATCAGGTCGAAGAGCACGTCGAACTCGGGGTCGAGCAGCGGCATCTCCGCGTGGTAGCCAGCCACCACGGCAGCCGCCGCATCGAGAGGCGTCTGCCCTCCGCGGCCCGGCTCTCGCGCAGGATCGGCGCCTTCGGGGTTGACCCCCTTCAGCATGGCGTATGCACTCGCCACTGCAACCTCAGCAACCAGCGGCCCGAACACGGCGTCACCCACGTCGATGAGCCCGGCAACCTCGCCAGTGGCGGACGAGACGAGCACGTTCCAGTCGTTGGCGTCGTTGTGAATCACCTGATGACGCAGGTGCGGCAACACGGGCACGACCCGCGCGTCGAAGCCGTCGAGCAGCGCGCTGACGAGCGCGTGTTTCTCCGGATCGCGCACCGCCTCGAGCCGCGCACGCGAGCGGGGCACTGCGTGGATGTGCCAATCGAAGTCCCTGAACGCGCCCGGATGCCCGAAGCTGGCGAGCGCGCGGTCGAGGCGGCCGAGGACCTGGCCGAGCCCCTGGAGGATGTCCGTGGTCTGCTCGACCTGCGCCAGGGGCGTGCCGGGCAGATACGTGACCAGGCGCACGGCATGACGCTCGCCCGTCGGTCCCTCCACGTCGCCGAACTCGCGTCTATCGATGAGGGGCACGACTCGTGGCAGCGGCAGCGCCGGGTCGACGGCCTCCGCGTGGCGCAGCAGCGCCGTCTGGAAGGCCATGGCGCTGGCCGGTTCGGCGGCATTCACGATCTTCAGCGTGAACTCGCCCTGAGGTGCGCGCACGTGGAAATTCTGGTCGCGCTCGCTGTCGAGCGGCGTCAGCACGCCGTCGATGCCGAAGTGCGCGAGGAGCAACGCACGCGCCGCAGCCTCGGTGACGCCGGGACGGGGATGGTGGATAAGGGCGACAGGCGGGGAGGAAGCCGAAGCCATGCTGAAGGCAGCTTAGCATCCGGCTTCTGGCGGAGACGGCGAAACGTCGGTCAGGGAATCGCGACGTAGCGGGCCAGGCGGCGCACTTCCTTCGCGTCCACGTACTTGCCGATTTCCTTGTCGAACTGCGCCGTGGTCAATATCTGATGTCGTGCCGGCCCACGCTCTGGCCGATGTGCCCGACCTTCTGGCCGAGCGTGAAGAACTCCCCGCAACCGGCGGCCATGCCGAAGAACGCGGCGGACTCGGGTCGCAAGCGGCCGTCGGCGTCGCAGATGCCGTCGTGCACGCTCGTCGCGACAACCTCCGCCACAAACAGCGTGCGCATCGGCGGCACGCGCAGCGTGTGCAGCAGCCGGCATTCGAGCTGAATCGGCGCCTCGTTGACCGTGGGTGCATTCACGACCGCGGCCCGCCCGCGGGTGAAACCCGACTTGGCGAACTTGTCGCCGGGCTTGCCCGAGCTGAAGTCGATGACATCGAAGCCGTGAATCATCGAGACGGTAGGCACATTGAGCACGAACTCCTTGTGGAGCGCGATTAACCCGCCGGCGATGTGTTCATCGCCCGTGGCGACGCCGATCTGCGCGGGATCGCCGTTGACGACAAACGTCCACAACACCGAGAGTTCGTCGGGATCGCCGGGCTTCCCGCGCACGCTCGTGATGATGGCTTGCGACGGCGGCAGCATCGGGCCAGGCTTGACCAGAGTGGCGCGGCTGCGTCCAGCGGCCTGCTCGCCCTCACGGATGGTCGACTCAGCGGCAAGGGCCGACCGGGCAGCTAGTAAAGCGAGGGCCGGTTGGGCAAGAAACACGCGGCGAGGCGGTAAATGGTCCATGGCTCCAGAGGGCCGACGCGCTGGCGGGCCGCGCGGAGAGTATCGCACGGCCCCGGACACAAACCCTTTGGCCGTCGTCCACATCTATGTTGTCGATTAACGAGAGAAGGCGCTTTTTGCGCGTCGCTCGCCTTCGACGCTCGCTGCGTCGCCAAGGCCTACGACCAGGGTAGAGTTGCCGGCCGAGGGGTGACGCGTCGCACCGGGTTCCGGCGCATCGACGTGGGGGGCAGTCGCACGCGGTGCGCCGCGCGGTGGAACCGATCGGCGGGGCCCGTCCGCGGTATAGTCTGCGCCTGGCGTGGCCGTGCCACACCAGACCAAACCAGAACGGAGGACGGCATGAGCTGGAATCGGCGCACCTTCATGAAAGCCTCGGCGCTCGCCACGATGGCCGGAGCACTGCCCGCCGGCGTCGGCGCGCAACCACCGGCAGCGACAGCCGCGCCCCCAGCGCCAGCGGTGTTCACGCCGCTGCGCCGCAACGTCGGGATCTTCAACCAGCGGGGCGGCACGATCGGATGGCTGGTGAGCAGCGACGGCCTGCTGGTGGTGGACAGTCAGTTCGCCGATACGGCGCCCAACCTGCTGAGCGGACTGAAAGAGCGCAGCCCGCGCCAGATCGACGTCCTCATCAACAGCCACCATCATCCCGACCACACCGGCGGGAACGGCGTGCTGCGCGGCGCGGCGAAGCAGATCGTCGCGCACGTCCGCTCGCTCGAGAACCAGCGGGCGCAGGCCGAGCGCGCCAAGAGCCAGACGACGCTGCCGGACGTGACGTTCCCCGACACGTGGAGCGTGACCCTGGGCGACGAGACGATTCGCGCCCGGCACTGGGGGCCGGCCCACACCGGCGGCGACGTGTCGATCCACTTCGAACAGGCCAACGTCGTGCACCTCGGCGATCTCCTCAACAACCGGGGCTATCCCAACGTGGACGCGCCGGCCGGCGCGTCGGTGCACGGCTGGATCCAGGTGCTGGAGAAAATGGCGGCGGCCTATCCCGCCGATGCGCTGTATGTCTATGGGCACGCCGAAGCGGGGCATCCGTTCATCGGCACGCGCCCCGATCTGCTGTACCAGCGCGACTACTTCACCGCCATCATCGAGACGGCGCGGCGCGCCCGCCGTGAGGGCAAGGCGAAGGACGACCTGGCGAAGGTCGAAGTGCTGCCCAGGTTCGAGCACTTTGGCGGCATCAAGGCGCGGCTGGGGCTGGCGCTGACGATCGCCTACGACGAACTGGCCAAGCTCGGGTAGGCGTTCGCGGCTCGTCGACCTCACGTTCGTGGGGCGTGCAGCGCCGATCCGTGCGAGGATGGGCCGCGCGGATCTCGTTGCGACAGGGGACACATCCCATGCATGGCCACCTCGGATGGTTGGCGGCGTCGGTGCCGCTCGTTGCCGTTGCCGTTGCGCTTGGCGCCAGTGTGCCAGTGGGGGCGCAGCCCCCGGCGAAGGCCGTGACCAGCCGGCCGTGGACCGTGCCTCGCACGCCGGATGGCCGGCCCGATTTGCAGGGCATCTGGACCAACGCCACGCTGACGCCGCTCGAGCGGCCGCGCGCCATGGCCGGCCGGGCGTTTCTCACCGAGAAAGAGGCGGCCGCGCTCGAGGCCCAGGCAGCCGGGCGCCAGTCCGCGGCCGACGCGCCAGAGGCGAGACAGCAGGCCCGGGCCGGGGGCGACATCGGCAGCTACAACCAGTTCTGGTTCGACTCGGGCTCGACCATCCTGCCGACCAGGCAAACCTCGCTCGTGGTCGATCCACCCGACGGCCGGGTCCCGGTCCGTCCTGAAGCCGAGGCCCGGCGAGACGAGGCGCTGAAGCGCAGCACCGAACACCCCGAGTTCATGAGCATGTGGGACCGGTGCATCTCGCGCGGCGTGCCGGGGTGGATCATTCCGGCCGGCTACAACAACGCCTACCAGATCGTCCAGACGCCAGGGCACCTCGTGATTCACGCCGAGATGATCCACGTCGCGCGGATCTTCCCGCTGGATGGCCGGGCGCCGGTACCGTCGACGCAGCGCCTGCTGGAGGGCGATTCGCGCAAGCGGTGGGCGATCCGCGCCGAGTTCTCGCCCGAGATCACCGCGCTGCCGGGCCACCAGCTTCCCACGATTGGCTTCGAGGTCTCGAAGGCGTGGGCCGGCGG
>JANORI010000318.1:0-5010 GCA_031415235.1 Acidobacteriota bacterium
CCCGTGCCCGTGGAAGACGTGACGTCGAAGTAGAAGCGGTGTTTGCCCGGTACGGCGCATCCAACCGCCACGCTTCATGATCGTCGAAAATGTTCCATAGAACAGAGTATCGGTTCTCGCTTGGCGGGCCGGGTCGTTCCCGAGTCACGTGGAGTTGGTCGCGGCGCTCGTGGCCAGTTTTTTACCCTTCGCCCGCTATCCTGATACACGAGCCGATAGCGCAAGGCTTGGCCTGGAACTGAGCTCTCGATTTGTGGACTCAATCGCAGGCTCTGCGTAGGTTGGTACACAACGCGATGGCTTGTCCATTGCGGCCCAACACGGCATGCAGCCGACAGCGCGCGTAATCGTGGCGCGCTGCGGCTGATGCCTGACGTTAGCCCGACACCATCGAGAGTGAAAACGTGGGTCCGAAGCTGTGGCCAGGGTCGGATAACGGGGATTCGGTCACCCCCAGACCCCGCTAATGCTTCCTATCGTCGAGCCGCGTGAGGACCACGCCGCCTACATCGCCAACTGGCTGGACGTGCTCAAGGCAGACAACCGCGCGATCTTCACCGCGGCCAGCCACGCGCAGCGCGCGGCGGACTTCATCAACGGTCTGCAGCCGGGCGCCGGCGGTTAATTAGTGACGGCTACATCCGCAGCGGCAACGCCTCTTCTCGCGCCGAGCGCCGCGGGCTTGGCGACCCAAACCTAGGTTCCTCTACACATCGCGACTACACAATAGGAATCCCTCCGGCTCCAGACGATAGAGCCGTCGTGAGCCTGTCCCTCGTGCATCCCAGCTTTGGGGCCACGGCCTCGTTCGCCGTCGACTGGGGCGCATGCTCAGCGCTGTGGTCCCTGACCATCCGGACCGCGCGCTCTCGAACCTCGGGGGAATTCTTGCTGGGTGATGCCATGGGCTCTCAACGAATGAGCGCTCGGACAATCACACTACGGTTGAGTGTAGTATTTGCGGCGACATGATTCAGGTGCTGAGGTGGACGTTGCTCGCGGCCGCGCTCTTGACGACAGGAGCCGCCATGCCAATGGCACGGACTGTCCTTCCGCAGACGCGAATTGGCCTCGTCGCGGTCTTCCCCGACGAGCCAGGGTTCACCGCGGACGTCAGCGCTGACGGGCGGCTCGCGGTCGTGTTCACACAGCCATACGGCAATGGAACGTACGAGAATCCGGCGCGCATCGAGATCCGAGATCTCGAGACGCGCGAGCGCGTTACGCTTGCAGGCGGAGTGTCGAACGTCGGAACGCCCGGGCGTCCAGCCGCGGCGTTCTCGCCGGACGCGAAATGGGTCGCCTACACGTGGTTCGACCCGCAGCTCACGGGCACCGGGATGCTGCAGGTGATTGGTGTTGAGAGCGGCGCACAGCCGCGCACGCTCATCCCTGCTGACCCATCCGATATCGGCATCATTCCGCACGGCTGGTCCCCCGATGGCACGCGCATTCTCGTGCTGATTCACGGACCCAGCGTCTCGATGGATCGAGATCCTACGTCGCTCGCGTGGGTAACCGTCGCAGACGGCCGCATGCAGACGATCAAGACCCTCGAGCCGTGGAGGGACGGTGCCAGTGCATTGCCCAGACTCTCCCGGGATGGCCGATGGATCGCGTACTCGGCAGTCCAGGGTCAGGGTTCCAGGGAACGCGCCATCCACGTCGTCGACGCGGAGACCGGCGCCGAGCGAAGGATCGGGATCGTGCGAGGGTCAAGTTCGTCACCTGTTTGGAGCCCGGATGGTTCGCACGTCGTGTTCGTCAATCAGCAGAACGGAGGGGCGACGACGGACCTCCTAGCTGTGGATGTCCACGCACCGGAGGCGCCGCCCGTCCGCGTCGAGCCCGCATTTCCCGGCGCTCCCATCTCGATCACGAACGCGGGCACCCTCTACGGGATGCAGTTCGACTTCGGGTGGAAGGGCCTTGTGATGCAGCCCTCGGCCTCTGGCGGCCGGGTCGTCGATGAATTTTCCGGTCACGGCGTCACCTGGCTCCGAAACGATCGTCTGGGATTCGGCCGAAATGGTTCTGACCTCATCGTCCGAACACTCGAGTCACGAACGGAACGTGCCTACCCGCACGGCGCTCTGTCCGTACTGGCGCCGCGGGTTCTTCGGGATGGAAGCGCGGCCGTTCTGCACATCCCGGCCCATGGTGACTCAGGCCGCGCGGGCGGCGGATTCTATCGAGTCGATTTCACAACCGGCACGTTCAAGCGCTTATTTTCGAGGGACGACGCAGGGCGCGTGCGTTCGAGCGTATCAGCGCTCTCGCCTGACAACCGGACCCTTTACCTCGGGGTCCTGACTGGATCTCCGAGTCGCTGGTCGGCCGTCGTTGCGGTAGATGTGAATTCCGGGCTTGAGCGTCGGGTGCTGGCTCTTCCGGAATCCATGCCGCCCGTTCAGGGAATAGCCGTCAGCCCAAACGGCAAGACGCTGGCCCTGCACACGAACGACGGTCGGATCTTTACGTGCGGTGTGGACGATGGTCAGGTTCGCCAAGTTGTCGAACCGTCGCCAGGTGGCGGGTGGTCCGAGGTCGTGCGGTGGTCACGAAATGGGCAGTACATCGTCTACGGCACGCGATCCGAGCCCACATCGACAAACTGGCGATTGCTGCGCGTGCGATCCAGCGGAGGGGTCGCCGAGCCTGTAGGTGTGGACTCGTCAAGATTATCCAGGCCTGGACGGTTGATCAGTTTTGAGCTCAGCCAGGATAACGGGCGCGTTGCTCTCACCGTTCGTACTCAGCCGCGGTTCGACGTGGGTGCGATCAGCGGCCTCGCATCGCGCTTCTGAACTGGGCGGTGCTCACCAAGTCATTTCTCGCGTCAGAATTCAAGACCGAAAACTGTCTGCGATGCTTCTGTGTCGCGCGTTCCAACAACCGCCAGAATCACGACTTTGTACCGGTTCAGGTAAACCGGCGCACTGCCCGGGTTCTCGCAGTGCGGGTTCTCGCAGCCTCGCAGTCTTGCGGTCGCGGGCAGTCGGGTACGGTCATTGACCGTGGCGCTGCTTTCCCGCCTTTGTCCGACAGACTTGTGCCCATCTACATCGTCGTTCGAGTCCGCTTCTTGGCGCCGAGCCCACCGGGTCGTTCCTTGACGGCTGCTGTGCCACGGCAGCACGCCGCACAAAACGACCCGGCGGTGGGAGGCCAGCGTCTGATAATGGAGGTTCTGTCACCCTCCAGACCTGCTAAATGTTGCCTATCGTCCCCTTGCGTTGCCCGAGGGCGAGTGGGGCGACGTCGATCTCTCTCCTCATGGTTAGTGGTCGCTCTACCGTGATGCTCATCCCCGCGCCTGACGAGGACGCGACAGCCGCGATCACGGCGCAACCGCGCACGCTCACCGACCGGCCGGGTGGGCCACACCGGGTCTCTCCGGACGGCAAGTGGGTGGCCTACGTCACGCGCGTCGAAGGCGTGTTGGAACTGTGGGTGGCGGCGTTTCCCTCGTTCACGGACCACCGCAAGGTCACGAGCGACGCCGTCGGACCGCGCTGGCGTGGCGACAGTATGGAACTGATTTTTGTGAGCGAAGACCGCGGCCTGATGTCCGTGGACATGAAACCCGGGTCCTCGTTCGAGTTCACTCCGCCCAAGCCACTCTTGAACCCGGACGGCGCGCCGATTGACAGCCCATCGAACTACGCCGTCAGGAGCGACGGCGAACGCTTCCTGATGCGCGTGAGCGCGCCGGCCTCTGCCGTTGGGGAGCAGATCTCCGTCGTTCTCAACTGGCCGAAGTGGCTCCTGAAGTAAAGGCAATACAGTTGCCGTTTTTATGGTAAAAAAGGCAACATGGTTTCCAGAACGAGGACCGTGCCGACGGCCGGCAGCTTCTTTCTCTTCGGCCCGCGCGGCACCGGCAAGTCCACGTGGGTCGATGCCACATTCCCCGGCGCCCTGAAGGTCGACCTCCTCAAGGAGTCCACCTATGCGGAGTTGCTCGGTCATGCGGATCGGCTCGAGGCCATGGCAGATGCCCATGGCGGCGGTGTCATCGCCATCGACGAAGTCCAGAAGCTGCCGTCCCTGCTCGACGAGGTGCATCGGCTCATCGAGAAACGTCGTTTCCGGTTTGTCCTGACCGGATCAAGCGCGCGCAAGCTGCGACGCTCGGGAGCCAACCTGCTTGCCGGCCGGGCGCGCACGCTCACGATGCATCCCTTCACGGCCGCCGAGTTGGGAAAGCAGTTCAATCTCGCCCATGCGATCCGGTTCGGCATGCTTCCGTCGGTCTGGGCGGGCGCCGACCCGGGCGAGTACCTCAGGAGTTACGTCGGGACCTACATCCGGCAGGAAGTTCAGCACGAGGCGCTCGTGCGCAACCTCGCCGGCTTCTACCGGTTCCTCGAGGCGGCAAGCTTCTCGCAGAGCGGCGTCTTGAACATGCAGGCCATCGCCTCAGACTGCGGCATCAACCGCAAGACCATCGAGAATCACTTCGACCTCCTCGAGGATCTCCTGCTCTCGGTTCGCCTCCCCGTCTTCGCGCGGCGGGCCACACGCAAGCTCACGTCGCATCCGAAGTTCTACTTCGTCGATGCCGGGATTTACCGCGCCATCCGGCCTCGAGGCCCCCTCGATACCGAGGAGGAGGTCGATGGCGCCGCGATCGAGACGCTGGTCCTCGAGGCGCTACGCGCCGAGAACGCCAACCACGATTTAGGCTACGAGATCTTCTTCTGGCGAACGACCGACCAGAAGGAAGTCGACTTCGTCCTCTACGGCGAGCGCGGCCTGCACGCCTTCGAGGTCAAGCGCGCCTCGCGCTTCCGCGAAGACGACATCGCGGCGCTCCGGTTGTTCTGCGACGACTATCCCGAGGCGTCGGGGTGTCTGCTCTACGGCGGCCGCCAGAGCTACCGCTTTGGCCGCATCGAGGTCGTGCCGCTCGAGAAGGGGCTGGCGGGGCTGGCGCAGAGACTGTCGTCGTCGCCCAGGAACGCGCGGTCGCTCAGGCGTTGAGACAACGTCTGCCCGGCACCGTCC
>JANORI010000319.1:0-6865 GCA_031415235.1 Acidobacteriota bacterium
GGCGCGGGCGCCGCGTCGAACGAAGTCGTGCTCGACGTGCCCTCCGGGTGCGGCGTGCCCACGGCGCCCGGCACGTTCACGTCATCAGTGAGCGGACGCACCGTCTTGCTCGTCTGGGGCGCAGCGGGCAGCGCGTCGTCCTACGTGCTCGAGGTCGGTTCGGCGGCAAATCAGTCGAACCTGATCGTGTCGAACGAGATCGTCGTGGTGGTGCAGTAGGGATCTGACGAGGCGACGGAGTACTACCAGCCGATGGCGAGGCCGTCCTTGCGCAGATCCGATCCGCCCAGGAGCACACCCGTCGTCGGGTCGATCATGATGCCCTGGTAGCCGCCCATCTGGGCGCGGCCGTCGCAGAGCCTGTGACCGCGCGCCTCCAGTGCCGCGCGCACGTCGGGGCCGATGCCGCGTTCGAGCGCGAGCTCCGTGCCCATGTGCCGCATGCGAGCGGCCTCGCCGGCCGCCTGGATGTGCATGTCGAAGTCCACGAGGTTCATCACGATTTGCGCGTGGCCCTGCGCCTGGTTGTCGCCGCCCATCACTCCAAACGACACCCACGGCCGCCCGTCCTTCGTGATCATGGCGGGCGCGAGCGTGTGGAGTGGACGCTTACGCGGGCCAACCTGGTTTGGATGTCCCGGCGTGAGCACGAACCCCGAGCCGCGATTGCTCAGCGTGATGCCCGTGTCGCCCGCCACGAAGCCTGCTCCGAAGCTCGAGAAGAGCGACTGGATGAACGACACGACGTTGCCCTGGCCATCGACAGCGGTCAGGTAGACCGTGTCGCCGCGGTCGCGGCCGGCAAAGTCTGGCGCCGTCGTCGCGGCGCCAGTCAGAGCGCCCGCGCGGTACGTGCCGGCCTTGCGCGTGTCGATGTCCTGGCGTCTTGTGGCGGCGTAGGCCTTCGACATCAGCGTAGCCAGCGCGTCCTTCGGCACAAACGCGCGGTCGGCCAGGTACGCGCCGCGGTCGGCAAACGCAATCTTCTTGGCCTCGGTGACGACGTGCAGGTAGTCGGCGCTGTTGTGGCCCATAGCCGCGATGTCGAAGCCCTCGAGGATGTTCAGCATCTCGAGCGCGACGAAGCCTTGAGTAGAGGGCGGCAGCTCGTGCACGTCGTAGCCGCGGTAGTTGGCGCTGATCGTGTCGACCCAGTCCACGGTGTGCTCGGCCAGATCCTGGGCGGTGATGAGGCCGTTACGGATCCGCATGTCAGCGGCAATCGCCTGGGCCAGCGGTCCCGTGTAGAACGCGTCCTTGCCGTCCTTGGCAATGAGCTCGAGGCTCTTGGCCAGCCGGGGATTCGCGAAGATCTCGCCCATCGCGGGCGGTGTGCCTCGTGGCAGGAACGTGGCCGACGCGGCCGCGTCGGCCGACAGCTTCGTCACCGCCTCCCGCCACTCCTCGGCCATCAGCTCCGCGACCGGGAAGCCGTCGCGCGCGTACCCGATCGCCGGCGCCAGTGCGTGCGCCATCGAGATCGTGCCAAAGCGCGTGAGCAGCGCGTCCCAGCCGCTGACCACGCCCGGTACGTCGATCGTGAGCGGGCCGTCCGCGGGCATCTCGGCCAGACCGCGCTTCGCGAATTCTTCCGGCGTGGCGGCCGAGGGGGCGCGTCCGCTGGCGTCGAGCGCGTAGAGCTTCTTCGTCTTCGCGTCGTGGACGATGGCGAAGAGATCGCCGCCGATGCCGTTCATCGACGGCTCCACCACGGCGAGCACGCCGGCGGCGGTGACGGCGGCGTCGATGGCGTTGCCCCCGTTCTGCAGCACCCTGAGGCCAGCGGCCGAGGCGAGCGACTGGCTGGTGGCGATCATGCCGTGGCAGCCCACGGCGGGCGAGCGCGTGGCGAGGATGTTGCCCGACGGACGGTCACCGGGCTCGTGGGCGGATGTCGTCGTCATGGCGCCAGCGTCAGCGGAGCGCCGGACCGGTGGGCGCATCCGCCGCGGCCGAGTAGCTCTTGCGGGCCCGCACGGTCACGCCGGGCCGCTTCACGCGCACCTCGAGCTTGTGTACCTTGCCGTCGAGTATCTCGGGCGCAAACGCCAGCAGGTACTGGCTTCGCAGCTCTTGTGCCACGCGCGTGAAGGTAGGTGCGAGCTGGTCGGTCTTCTGTAGCTCGAAGGAGCCGCCACCGGTTTCTTCGGCGATGCGCCGCAGGCTGCGGTCCGGCTTCGATCGCACCTGCCGCTGGCCATTGAAGTAGTTGACCTCGAGGCCGATGCCGTAAATCATCACCTCTTCGTCGCGGGCTCGTGCCTGCACGTCGCCGTAGCGCGTCTTGCTGCCGAAGTCGTCGCCGTCGGTGAAGAGCAGCACGACCCGCCGGCCGTCTACGCCCTTGAACGCGTCGAGGCTGAACGCGAGTCCATCCCAGAGCCGCGTGGAGTTGCCGAACTGCAAGTCGTCGAGGGCGGCGATCAACTCGTCGCGGTCGTTCGTGAACGTGCCCGACAGCTGCAGCTTGTCGTTGAACGCCCCGACCTGTGCGCGGTCGACCGGCAGCAGGCGCATGAGGAACTGCTCCGACGCCTGATTGAGCAGCTTCAAATGCTCGGTCATGCTGGCGCTGGTGTCGAGCATGACGATGGCCGTGAACGGCTGCGGGTCGTTGCTGAACGAGGTGATCGCCACCGGTTTGGCGTTGTCGAGGATTTCGAAATCCTCCTGCGTGAGATCGGACACGAGCCGCCCCGAGCTGTCGAGGGCCGTGGCATACACCGGCACCGTGCGCACCGACGAGCGGAAGATGGGCTGCTGGCCGGCCAGCAGGCTGATGGAACTTGCAAGCACGAGGAGGGCGCACAGCTGACGGGTCATGCTGCTGAGGGTAGCAAGCGCCATTCCACCACGCAATCGGCGTCTTGACGGGCGGATCGGTCAGGGATGTTCCAACGCCACCGTGAAGTTCACAGCATTGGCCGACGCCACCGGGGCGAACACCTGCACGCAGAACGTGCCGACAGCCACCGTGCCACTCGCCTCGGCGGCGGCGCCGCCGGTGGCCGTGGACGAGTAGGCGAGCAGGCATCCAGAGCCATCGGCCCGCGGCACGCCAAGGCCGATCGTCAGGGCGGTAGCCGGTGAAATGGCGGTCACGACCGCCTTGGCTGTGCCCGGGACCTGCACAAAGACGGACCGCGACACACTGCCGCCTGGGCCTACGGCGCCAGCAAAGGACAGTCGGACGGGCGAGGTAATCGTCGTGCTGGTGGTGGCGCCGTTGGTTGGCGCCGTCGGGCTGTCGCTACATCCGGCAGTGGCAATCAGGCATGCCAGCACGATGCCCGCCGATGGCGGAAGGTGCCTGCTCATTGGTAGTACCCGATTCGCACCGCATAGCGCACGGCGGCCGGCAACGTGCCTGGGTCGGCCACCGACACACAGTGGACGCCCTGGTTGGTGAACTCGCGAATCTGCGGCGTCAGCGCCGAGGTGGTCACCACGCGGGCACTCAGGACACATTCGGTGCCCCGCGGCACGCCAAGGCCGAGCGCGAGTGCGGTGCCCGTCGCCTCGCGGCTGTCGGTGGTGGTCACGCTGGCCAGCGTCACGAACACGCCGGAATCCTGCGGCAGCGTAAAGGAATAGAACTGCGCGTCGCGGGCGGTGAGCGTGCCTGAGAACAGGCGCGACGTGCTGTCCACCGAGATCGCCGGCACCGACGGCGAGGTCGGCGACAGCACGGCGTCACCGCCGCAGCCGGTCACCGTGACGGCCAGTCCGAGCGCGAGAATGAGCCGCATCACGGATGGGCGATCGTGGCGGCGAAGGGTGCGGGCGCACCCAGATTGCCGATGTCGTAGATGCGGGCGCAGTAGATGCCGGCGGCCAGCGTCGAACTGATGTGCGGCCCGGCGCCCGACTGCGTGTTGAGCGAGGTGGTCGTGCTGCAGCCGGTGCCTTCCGGCACCCCGAAGCCCAGGCCCACCCAGACACTGGTCGGCACCCCGCCGCCGCCGATGCGGTCGAGCGTGAGGGTGACGGTGCCGAAGGTGCCCACCTCGAAGGCGTAGAATCGCGACCCGCCCACCGGCACGCTGCCCGTGAACTGCTCGGACACCGATGCTGGGGCGGCGACCTGTGTGGTCGTAGTGGTGGTCGTCGTGGGAGACGTCGGGGTGTCGTCGCCGCAGGCCGCGACGATCACCGCGGAATACAGCACGACTCCAAGACAAGACAAGCGCTGGCGTACGGTCATTGCTTACGCATTCTAGCAAGAGAACTGCCACGGGACGGCACGCCGTCGCTGACGCGCGGCGTCTCGGGCTGTCCCAGTCAGGGGAGCGCGGTGTCCTCAACTGGAGTCAGCCCCGACCTCCGTGCGGTACTATGACGAGGTGTCGCGCCCGATGGACGCGGGTCTGTGTGGTCAGTGTGCTTGGAGCCGTCCTGTGGCGGCGGCCGTTTCCACCTTCCTCATGTGCACACGCGGCCTGACCGACCCGGCCTATGCGAAGTACCCTCGGCTGCCGGTACGGGCATGCCGCGGCTACGAACCGGGCAACGGCGTATCTGGCGACGGCACGGTGGCACAGTGACGCGCCGTGCATGGCCCGTCGGGCTGTGCCTCCCGTGTGCGGCTGCCACACTCGCGCGCGGCCCGTCGGCGGCGGTTGAGCCAACGCGTGACCAGCTGTTGGACCGGGCCCGCGGCCTACGTGGCCGACTACGTGGCAGGGCCCACCGTCGTCGATCGGGGCGATCGTCTCACGAAGCTGTTCCTCGCGCCGAGCCCCACGCGTGTCGACCAGGCGACGCGCATCATGGCCGGCAGCACGCGTTACAACGTGGGCACGGGGACTCGCCCCGTGAATATCCAAACGCTCGCGCTCATGTTCCTGCATCCTGACATCCGTACGCGGCGCTTCACGGTGAACACCCACGACGCCTGCGCAGACCGCCGCCAAGGTAAGCTGAATGTGAGCAAAGGAGCCAGGATGTCCAAGATGTTGTACGGGTGCGCGCTGACCGTGGCCGCGGCGCTCGGCGGTGCAGGCTGCGCCAACGCGCAGACCGCCCAGGCGCAGAACGCCCAGAACGCCCAGCCCATCACCGTCGCGACCGCCGACCAGAACGAGGTCGTGGCCACGGTGGGCGACAGGAAATTCACGCTGAAAGAGGTCGAGGCGAAGTGGCAGGAAGACGATCCCGCCGAGCGTGCCAAGGTCACGCAGTTGCTTTACCAGCACCGCCGCCAGAGCATCGACCAGCTCATCGGCAGCTACTTTATCGAGGAGGCCGCCAAGAAGGCCGGCGTGCCCACGGAGAAGTATCTCGAGGCCGAGATGACCAAGCGCCGTGGCACGGTCACCGACGCCGAGATCCAGAAGGTCTACGGCGAGAACAAGGACCGCGTCGGCGCGCAGACCGTGGAGCAACTGCGCGGCTCGATCACGCAGTTCATCGAGCGCAATCGCGATGCACAGAACTTGGCGATTCTGGTGGACGAGCTGCGCAAGTCTGGCCCGGCCGTGAAGGTCTCACTCGATCCGCCTCGCTACACCGTGGCGTTGGCCGCCCACGATCCGTCACGCGGGCCGGTCGACGCGCCGATCACGATCGTGGAGTTCTCGGAATACCAGTGCCCGTTCTGCGGCCGCGTCACGCCCACGCTCAAGGCCCTCGAGCAGAAGTACGCCGGCAAGGTGCGCATCGTGTTCAAGGACTTCCCGTTGCAGAACCACGCCCAGGCGCCGAAGGCGGCCGAGGCCGCCCACTGCGCTGGCGATCAGGGCAAGTACTGGGAGCTGCACGACCAGATGTTCTCGAACCAGCAGCAGCTGCAGATTGCCGACTTGCGGAAGTACGCCGGTGCCGTGGGCCTCGACCAGACGAGATTCGACCGGTGCCTGGAGTCAGGCACGCACGCGGCAAACGTGCAGGCCGACGTGGACCTCGGGTCGCAGATCGGCGTGCAGTCCACGCCCACGCTCTACATCAACGGCCGCGTCGTGACCGGCGCGCAACCCGCCTCCGTGTTCGAGGCGATCATCGACGAAGAGTTGGCGCTCCAGGCCGGCAAGCAAATGTAACGAAACGTAACGGGGCCTGTCACCGTTACATTTGACGGACGCAGTTTCTGCCACTACTAGTTGGCGAGCAGCACGATTTTTCCGCGGGCACCCGGCGCCATCACGCGCCGATGTGCCTCGGCGGCGTCTGCGAGCGGCAGCTCGGTGCCCACCACCGGCCGGAGCGAACCCGACGCCAGGGCGGAGCCCACGGCCTCGTGCGCACCCGCCAGTTCCTCCCCCGTCAAGCCCCAGAACGCGAAGCCCGTCACGACGGCGTGCTTGCCCATGATCTTCCGCGGGTCGATCTCCACGCGTCCGCGGTTGCCCACGATGACGACGCGACCACGCGGCGCCAGCATCGTGAGGTCGTGGTCGAGATTGACGTTCGCCAGCATCTCGATGATGACGTCGGGGCCGCGGCCGTTCGTGAGCGACTGGATGCGCGCGACGTGGCCGGGGTCGCGGTGGTCCACGGTGTGGTGCGCGCCCTCGGCGGCGACCAACTGCGCGCCGTCGTCGGTGCCCGCCGAGCCAATCACCGTCAGGCCGGCCGCGCGCGCCAGTTGCACCACCGCCAAGCCGACCGCGCCGCTTGCGCCGTGCACGAGCACGACGTCGCCGCCGCGGGGAGCGCCTCGCGCGAGCGCGCAGTGCGCGGTCAGGCACGGCACGTTCACGGCCGCCCCTTCGGCAAACGACACGCGCGCGGGCAGCCGATGGACCTGGGCGGCCGCGCATAGCACTATTTGCCGGTACGCGCCATACGCCGCGTGGTCGGCCGTGCCGCCGATATAGACGCGGTCTCCTGCGCCCACGTCGGTCACGCCGGCGCCCACGGCCTCCAC
>JANORI010000320.1:0-11299 GCA_031415235.1 Acidobacteriota bacterium
CAGACGAACTCCTGTCGCCATTGGCGCCGGACCGAGACGACACCGGACTGGTTCCCAGACCTAGGAACGATCTCGGCAGGCTTCTTCTACAGGCTGCTGCCGGTTCCGCTGGCAGAACCAACGCCGCCGGAGTACGTCTACATCCCACGACTGCCACGCTCTGGCCGCAGATGGACCGAGTTCGAACTCACGCTCGCGAACTGGAACAGTGTGTGGGAGTCAGGTCCCTTTCGCGCCTGCAACCGTCGAGCGTCGGTATCTGCCGAAGCAGCTCCGCTGGTTGACCAAGGTCGAGGGCCGGTCCGTCCGACTGATTCCGCAGCACCCTTGGCATCGCTCTGAAGCGATAAGCGGCCCTGCACTTCAGAGTATACTTCTGAGTACCGATGGATCTGATCGACCTGCTGCGGCGTCCCGAGGGAAAGACGCTCGAATTCAAGCGGGACGCGTCGTCACCGGACGGGCTGCTCCGCACCATCATCGCTTTCGCGAACACAGCAGGAGGCAGCCTGGTGCTCGGCGTCGAAGATCGAACGAAGCACGTTCGAGGAGTTGCCGAGCCGCTGAACCTCGAAGAGCGGCTCGCCAGCCTGATCAGCGACAGCATCTCGCCCAAGCTGGTGCCAGAGATTGAGATCATTCCGTGGCGCCGCGGTCACGTCTTGGCAGTTCAAGTGCACGCCAGCCCGATCCGCCCCCACCACCTCCGTCGCGAGGGCGTCGAGCGCGGCACCTACGTCCGCGTGGGATCGACGAATAGAAAAGCCGACCGCGAGCTGGTCGAGGAGCTCCGCCGCTTCGCTCGCGGTGAGGCGTTCGACGAGCAGGTGCTGCCCGGGACCCACTCGGCAGCCATCGACTTCCGAGCCGCTTCAGACTCGTTTGCACAAACCAGGAAGCTGCGGCGCGCCGACCTCGGCACGTTGCGGCTGGTGGCTTTGCACCAGGGGCAGTCGACCGCGACGGTCGGCGGCATACTGCTGTTCGGCATCGATCGCGAACGTCATTTCCCTGACGCATGGATTCAGGCCGGTCGGTTTCAGGGGACAGACAAGTCCCGGATCGCCGACCGTGCGGAGATTCACGAGCTGCCACTGGCGGCTGTTCATGCCGCCATCGCGTTCGTGGAGAAGCACTCCGTGCGAGCGGCCGAGATAGGAATCGTGCGTCGGCGCGACCGCTGGAACATTCCTCCGCTGGCTGTGAGAGAGGCAGTAATCAACGCGATCGTGCACGCCGACTATTCGCAACGGGGCGCACCGATTCGAATCGCGATCTTCGACGACCGGCTGGAGGTCGAGAATCCTGGACTTCTACCCTTTGGTCTGACCGTCGAAGACTTGCCGCATGGCGTGTCGAGACTCAGAAACAGGGTCATCGGACGGGTGTTCCACGAACTCGGCTTGATCGAGCAATGGGGGAGCGGCATCCAGCGTATGGCCGCTGCCTGCAGGGATGCGGGTCTCGCCCCGCCGGTGCTCGAAGAGATCGGAACCCGCTTCAGAGTCACCATCCGTACGACGCTGATTGACGAGCCGTCGGTAGATGCCAAGGAGCGGACCATTCTGGCTCTGCTCGCCGACGGTGACGGCCGCGTGACCAGTGACATCGCCAAGCAGATCGGACTGACACCGCGTGCAACCCGGACGCGGCTCGCCGGCATGGTCGCTCGCGGACTCATTCGCGAAGTTGGCACCAGCCCACAGGACCCGCGGCGCCGTTACTTCATCTCGCGGTAGCAGCTAGCGGTTCATCAAGCCGCGGTTACCATCCAGTTGCGAAGGTCGTCCCAGATACCCAGCCAATCGGCATTTCTCGAACACACCTCTCCCTCCCTGTCTAGATCTAGAACGCGAGTTCCTGACGCGATCTTGCGCCGGCAATATCAACGGCTACGGCGCCCCGCGGCTTAGCCCGCGGCCACCAGTGCCGCCGCCCTCACTCCCGTTCATGCGCCGGTGTCGTCAATCTCACCTACAGCCCCGAGTGCCTCCCGGATCAGCGCGGGCGAGATTCTGAAGCCGTCGGCCACGAGCGTCTCCAGCACTGGGCGCAGCGCGGGCAAGGCGCCAGCGCGACGCGCCTGAACCAGAACACCGAGAGTCCCACGCACGGCGAGTCCGCGGGCTTCGGCCACGCGCCGGCCCAGGCGCTCGTCGATGAGGAGCAGATCGGCGTTCATCGATTCAGCCAACAAGATGGCCGCGGTTTCCCCGGGATCGAGGCCGAGATCCAGAGTCGGCCACTCGCGATCGACGACACGCAACCATTCCGCGCGCTTGAGTGCGTCGAGGCCAGGCGCGGCGGTGCGCTGTTCGACGCCTTCGGTCCAGACCGCGCGCGGCACCACGACCTCGCCGAAGAGGACGTGGAGCAGACCCAGGGCGCCGACGCGCGAGAGATAAATGAGCGGCGACGTGTCAGCGACAACGACCACGGCAGAGGTCGCGGTTGATCACCGGTCGGCCGGGGGGATGGCCCGAAGTTCCCGCCTGAAATCGTCGACGTCGTAGTCGACCGCGAGGAGCCCATGCGGGCCCGCTTCGATGAGGAACTCGTCGAGCGTCATGCCGAGGGCGCGCGCGGCCGCGGACCGCGTGAGACGTTCGGCCCGCACTTCATCCACCACGAGCAGCAGTCGCGCACGCGCCGCGAGATCCTGCGTAGACTGGCCTGAAAGTGCCGCCGGGACATCGACTGTGATCTGCATGGCGTCTGGACCGAATTGTAGCCCGTTTCGCTGGTGGGGACCCACAACGGCCGTGGCTTGGTTCGGGCCCGCCTCAGTCGTCACGCCGCTGTCACGACCCAGTTGCGAAGGTCGTCCCAGACACCCAGCCAATCGCCTGAACTCGGCCAACTGTAGAACTGGCGCGCCCGAGCTCCCGCCGTTTGAAGGGGCTCAACATGGGTCGGCGCCGAGGGCCGCGGCGGCCAGGCTCAGGTCGTCGTAGGCCCGCCGGTGCTACTTGGCGGTCCCAAGCAGCGCGGGCCAGTTCACGATCATCCGGAGCGCCATCGGTGTCTGCGAGGGCAGCGCCACGTTTACGAGGAACCGCTCGCCGTCGGCCGTCACGTCGAAGGGCGAGCTCGGGCCTGGCTGGAGCGGCACCTGAAACAGGGCGCGAGGTGGGCCGGCCTGCATCGCCGCGCCGTCACCCGTGAGCGGCACGCTCATGATGGTGTTGTCCGGACCGAGGTACAGGATCTCCCGGCCGTCTCGCCGCCAGCGCGGAAACGATCCACCGCCGTTCGACACCAGCATCTTGCCGCCGGCTCCATCGATGCGCATCACGTAGACCTCGCTCTCGCCCGACTCGTCCGAAGCGTAGATGATGGCCTTGCCATCAGGCGAGAAGCTCGCGGAGTTCTCGTCGAAGGGCGTGCCCGCCAGGAGCCGCGGGGTGCGGTCGCCGTCGAGGGCTACGATCCAGATGTCATTGCCGGTCCGATCGCCCGTGCGCCGGTACAGCAGGAAGCGGCCATCGGACGAGATCTCGCTCGGATCCTTGCTCTTGCCATCGACGAACACGGCGGATTCACCGCCCGTGAAATCCGACGAGCGGGTGTAGAAGTCGAGTCCTTTCGCGTTGTAGACGACCGAGCGTCCATCCGGCGACCAGACGGCCGTGCGTCGCGCCCGAGGCGTGGATCGGAGGCGCGGAAGACCTCGCCCATCCCGCCGGCGCCAAGCGGGGCGACGATCTCGTAGTGGCCGATGCGGGTGCCGGACGGAAGCGACATCAGTCGAGAGTCTACTCCGCCGAGCGCACGCGGAGGCTTGCCGCGAACGGGTCCGCGTTTGCAGTGTCAGCCGGCGCTGTCACGAAGACTCCCGCGCGGCTTGCGTCGGACGATTGGGACCATTCGCGAGGTCTGAAGTGACGGAATCGACGTCATCGCTCCAGCTACGATCGAGCGAAGACCGCCAGGGGTGCGATGTCGTGATCGTCGGCTGCCTTGAGCGCAGAGATGTAGCGCCGACGGACGTCGCCTGCGTCCTGCAGGCTCGTGCTTCCCCAGGTGAAGCGTTCGCGGCCCAGTTGCATCACGAGCAGGTCCGCCATCAGTCGCGAATGCCGGCGATTGCCATTCGGGAACGGGTGGATCTGGACGAGCCGGTGATGGAAGCGGACGGCAATCTCGTCAGGTGCGTAGACCTGGTGTTCGATCCATGCGTCCGCGTCGGCGAGCAGTTGTCGTAGCGCCAGCGGAATCTCGTAGTGCGGTATCCCGAGGTTGCGCTCGCTGGTCCTGAACTCGCCGGCCCATCGCCATACGTCGCCGAGCATTCGGCGGTGCAGATCTCTGACGAATCGCTCTGTCGTCACGTTGCGGCGGCGTGAGAGCGCCCAGTCCTGCGCCCGCGTGATGTTTTCCTGCTCGGCCTTGTTCAGCTCGCGTCTATAAGTGATGTCGGATGGGATCACGCCCTTCCGCTCGTCGGGCGTCAGCGGCGTGGCGTCGTCCGGCTCTTCGAAAAGGTCGGGCACGACGCCTCAGTCCCAGAACAGGCGGGGGTTCGTGTCGCGGAGGACGTCGTCGACTTGCGCGTCGGTGATGCGCCCGCGCGGCTTCTCCCCGCCTTCACGCTGCCGGCACGAGCCCGTTCCGACGTTCGTCACCGTGGTCATCGAGCCCGGTCCGAGCGGATCCGGTGCAACAAGTCCAAGATGCGGTTCACGGTGGCAGGACTGAGCACGCGCAGCCCTGGCGGGCGACCGATGACAGGGGTCTTCCATTGTGCACAGTGTAGCTCATAGGCTACACTGTGCCATGCGCGTCGAGAAGACCGACGAGTACCGCGACTGGATCGACGGCCTCGAGGATCTTGCCGGCCGCGCTCGCATTCTGATGCGTCGATCGACTCATCCACGGCAATCCTGGCCCGCATCGCCGACTGACAGACGGTGTCTCAGAGCTGAAGGTGGACGTCGGCCCCGGCTATCGCGTGTACGACACACGGCGCGGTGACCGCTTCCTGTTGCTTCTCGCCGGTGGCGATAAAGCGACGCAAGCCAAAGACATCGCCAGAGCGATCCGCCTCGCGCAGGCGTACGGAGAGTAGTCACATGGCCAGCACCGCCCGCAAGAAGACTTTCAAGCCGAAGACCTCGGCGTACGACGTGGCGGAGCACCTTCGGACGCCCGAAGAAATGGCCGCCTATCTGGACGCCTGGCTCGAGGAGGCACCGGATGACGTCTCTGGCATTGCCAGAGCGTTTGGCGACGTTGCGCGCGCCAAGGGCATGAGCCTGGTGGCCAAGGAGGCGGGGCTCAGTCGCGAGAGCCTGTATCGCGCACTCAGCGAGGGGGGCAATCCGAGCTTCGCCACCGTGCTCAAGGTGGCTCGCGCCCTTGGAGTCCGCCTGCACGCCCAGCCGGCGTGAGCTGTGTCAGTACGCCGGCATCTGGCTGGAACGCGTCGACCGCGTGCATGCCCGGCGTCGGCAAGAAAGGCGCGAGCTCACTTGCAAGGCACACCGCTCCCCTCGTTGGCTACAACGCCGATTGAGTTGTCATGGAGCCTTCCCGCTGAACCGACACGCTACTCGGAAGCGGTGGACGTCCCGCGTGGTTCGGACCCTCAGCGGAGCCGCATGGCCGGCGGTCCGTGGCGCAGTCTCGCTAAAGATACGACCCCGGCGCGAACACGCGCCGCTTGCGCAGGAAGTTCGTGCGCCGATGCGGAGGCAGTGCCAGCCAGCGCGCAATCAGCTCATCGAGCGCGCGGACGCTTTCGCGCTCGAGCGCCGCGAGCCGTTGCGACCGCGTCGCCAGCCTGGGGTTCGTGTTTGGCTTGGGCATGCACTCTCTCCAACACATCGACCACCGCCAGGTCACGCGGGCGGCCTGTCGCACGCTTGCTGCGGATGATGTCGCCGAGCGACGCCACGGCCAGCCGCACCCCGTACAGTTCCACTATGGTCGCACGAGCGCGCACGCCTTCGAAGGAACGGATGCCGTGCACTGTGGCCATGAAGTCCACTTGCATGCCGTCGTCCCGCACCACACGGAACATGTCCGAAACGGGGTAATACGGACGGAGCACGGCGGCGTCGAGCCGCACGGCGAACTGTTTGAGTTTCTGTAGATTTCGAGGAGTCCGGCGGAACAGGAAATCGAAGTCGACCGTGGTGACCGGAGCGCCCTGCAAGGCGGCGCCAGCATTGCCGATGAGCACCGCATCGAGGGACACGGCCGTCAGCGCCCGGCCCACTTCGATGAGGAATGGCGCAGCGTCCACGCCGCCAGTATAGTGCTCCGTCTAGCCGCGAATCGCGTGGCGGGCGCAACGCGCGACGCCGCGACGGCAGGCGCCAGGTTGGCAGCCAGCGCCACCAGCAACAGCAAGCCGGCGGCTCACGGTCGAGCGTGAAGTCGAACGTGCTTCGAATCGGCAGCAGGTCGGTGGCGAACGCCCCAATCGCCTGGCTCGCCCACGAGGCCAACAGGATGCCGATCCCGCCGCCGATCGCCGCCAGCACGACGCCCTCGCTGAGCAACTGGCGCACCAGACGTCCCACATCCAGGCTGGATGGTGTCCAAGTAGATTCAGGGGTATCGTGCCCAGGTGTCATGACTGGCTTCAAGGCAACCGCGTGGATCACGATGACCATGGCTGCGGTGGTGTCCGCATCTGCATCGCACGCCCACCTGCGCCTGCCCGTATTCACAGATGAGCGCCAGGCGCCCGGACGCGACCTGCCGGCACGACGCGGCACCGCGGTCATTGGCGGGGTGGTCATGGACGGCATCTCGGGTGGACCGATTCGTCGCGCGGCCGTTTCCCTCGTGATCGAGGAGCCGGACCGCGAAAGCTCCCGAGTCGTGGCGACCACCGCCGGCGCCGACGGTCGGTTCGAGTTCACGGGCGTGCCGGCCGGCCGGGTGCCGGTCACCGCGGCGCGGGTGGGCTTCTTCGACTACGACAACGTGTGGAACGGCGAGCCCGAAGAGCCTGAGTGGCAGCCCGTCGCGGCCGGGCAGCGCATCCAGGGCGTGCGCATCGCGCTCTATCGCGGCGGTGTCGTGGCCGGACGCGTGCTCGACGAGTTTGGCGAGCCAGCCATCGGTGTCGAGATCGAAGTGCTGCGGCGCGAGCCTGGCGATGTCGGCGTGCGCACGACGTCGTCCCCCATCACGCCCACCACCGACGACACCGGCGCCTTTCGCGTGTGGGGCCTCGCGCCGGGCGACTACATCGTAGGTGCCCGGCCGAACCGGTTTGTGGCCGATGCGTCAGACGCGGCACTCCGCCGCGAGGGTTACGCGTCCACGTACTACCCAGGCACGGCCAGCCTGTCGAGTGCGCGGGCCGTCCGCGTCGAACCCGGCAAAGACACGGCCGGTGTGTCCTTCGGACTCGTGACCGTGCCGCTCTCGACCCTGCGCGGCGCGGTGCAGTTGCCGCCCGACACGCCGGGCCGCGCCGTCAACGTCGCCGTGGGCCTGATGTCGCCGCAGCGACTCGACGGCTACGTCACGCGCGGCGCGCGCCCGCGGGACGACGGCAGCTTCGAGCTCACGCGCCTGGCGCCGGGCACGTATCAGGTCACGGCGCGGTCCTTCCAGCAAGGCGGCGTCGAGTATTGGGGCATGGCCAGCGTGGAGGTCAGTGGTACCGACCTCGACGGCGTCTCGATTCCGATGCGCCCTGGCGCGATCGTGCGCGGACGGGTGGTGAACGACGCGGGCGAACCCCTGAACGTGCCGGTCATGGTGTCGCTCGCCTCCGACCGCCAACGCGCGCCGTCGCCTCGAGCCGTGCGCACCTACTCGGACGGCTCGTTTCGCATCGAGGGCGCCTTCGGGCAACAGCGAGTGCGCGCGGTCGAAGGCCGAACGATCCCGGGCGCCGAGGTCCCGGGCATCAACGTGCGGCGCCTGCAGGACATCGCGCCGGCCACCCGCGCGCTCATCACGTGGTGGATGAAGTCGGTCGTACTGAACGGCCGCGACGTCACCGACGAGGCCATCGACGTCGACGCGGGCAACGTGTCGCTGGTCGTCACGATGACCAACCGCGCGTCGCGCGTCGGCGGCATGGTGTCGTGGGATCGCATGCGCAGCACGCGGCGGCCGGTGGTGATGGTGTTTGCCGACGACGACACGCGCTGGACGCGCCCGACGCGCGTCGTGGGCGGGTCAGAGGTCGACCAGGCCGGACGATTCGACGTGCGCGGGCTGCCCGCGGGCGACCGGTACCTGGCGGTCGCGGTCGAGGGCGCGGCGCGGGCCGTGCTGGCGCGGCCAGAGATGCTGGCGGCGCTACGCGGGTTGGCCACGCCGCTGCGCATCGACGAGGGCGGCACGCACGAGGTGGCGCTGACCGCGGTGCCGCGGCCGCGGCCGTAACCAACACGAGACGAGACTCCGGAAAATGATCCGTGGCCGCGTCCGCAGTAAACAGCCTGGAGCCAGGTCTCGTATGCCGTGCACGATGACCCTCCTCCGTCGTGCCCTGTTCGTGGTCGTGGTGGTCGTGCTCGCCATGGGCGCGACGTCGGCCATCGCGCAGCCAGGCGGCGGGCAGCGCACTCCGGCCCGAGGCCTCCGGCCCGGCGAAGAGCCCCCCAAGGGTACGGCCGTGCTCAAAGGCGTGGTCGTGGCCGCGGATACCGGCGCGCCGATCCGCCGCGCGCAGGTCCGGGCCACAGCGGCCGACAGCGGCGACAACCGCATGGCGACCACCGACGAGCAGGGCCGCTTCGAGATTCGCGAGCTGGTCGGCGGCCGTTACACCCTCACCGCGTCCAAGGGCGGATTCGTCACCTTGCAGTACGGCCAGCGGCGGCCGAGCGAACGCGGTACGGCGGTGGACCTGCCCGCCGGCGCCACGATCGAGAAACTCACGATCGGTCTTCCCCGCGGCAGCGTGATTGCCGGCCGCATCGTGGACGAGTACGGCGAGCCGCTCACTGGCGCCCAGGTGCAGGTGCTGCGCTACGCCTATGTCAACGGTGTACGGCAGCTGCGTCCGACGGGACAACCTGACCGCACCGACGACCAGGGATCGTTTCGCGTGTTCGGGCTGTCTCCAGGCGACTACGTCGTGTCGGCAAGCCTGCGCGAAGATCGTCCCGGCATGCGCCTGGGCAATCCCGACGACCAGCCATCCAGTGGCTATGCGCCGACGTACTACCCCGGCACGACCGGTGTGGCCGACGCGCAGCGCGTGAGTGTCGCGCTCGGGCAAGAGGTGACCGGCATCACCTTCGGCCTCTCGCTGGCGCCGCTGTCGCGGGTACGCGGCCGTGTGCTGGCGCCGGCGGGCACGGAAGCCGGCGGCCTCGTGCAGGCCGTGCCGGCTGGCGGCGCGCCGTTCGGCATGGGCATCGGCGGCACGCGCGGCGCCCCAGTTGCTGGCGACGGCTCGTTCGAACTGCCGGGCCTCGCTCCTGGCACCTACACCCTGACGGTGCGGCCACAGGGCCGGCGCAGCGACGGTGGTCTGGCAGGCAGCACCCCCGTCACAGTGGCCGGAGGCGACCTCGACAACGTGTCGATCGCCCTGATGCCCACGGCCGTGGCTGGCGGCCGCGTCGAAGCCGACACGGGCGCGGCAGGCGCCTTTCGCGCGTCGCAAGTGCGCGTGAGCACGGTGCCGGCGCAACCGTCGGCCCCACAGTTCGGCGGCAACGCTCAAACCGACGTGGCCGACGACTTCACGTTCGAGCTGCGGGGCGTGTTCGAGCCGTCGTACCTGCGCGTGAACCTGCCGACGGGGTGGAACCTGAAGGCCGTGCTGCTCGATGGACAGGACGTGACCGACGTGCCGCTGGCGTTTGCTCCCGGGTCGCGAGTGAGCGGCCTGCGCGTGGTGCTCACGCAGGCGACGACCGCGGTGACGGGCACGGTCCGCGACGACCGCGGCGAGGTCGTGCTCGATTCGACCGTGGTCGTGTTCCCCGCCGACGAGACGAAGTGGTCGTTCTACTCGCGCTTCATCCGCACGGCGCGGCCCGATACGACCGGCACGTTCTCGTTCTCGGCCCTTCCGCCGTCGAAAGACTACAGAGTGCTCGCCGTGCAGGGACTCGAAGAGGGCCAGGCGCTCGATCCGGAGTTCCTGGCGAGCATCCGCGACCGGGCGGAGCGGCTCTCGATCAACGAGGGCGAGACCAAGACGCTGGACCTGCGCCTGCGGCAATAGCCGTCATCGGCGCGACCTCGCTGATTACTCCGGCGAGGCAACGGGCTTGATGACGATGACGACGTGAACGCGTTCATGCGCACGCGTGGAGGCGCAGCGGCAGCACACGACTGAACTTCACGAAATCGTTGTCCGTCGTCAGAATGGGAAATCGGTATCGTTCGGCAACCGCACACAGTAGGAAGTCGGTGTTCGAGCCCTGAATCCCCTTCGTGCGACAGAGATTGAAGCAGTCTGCCGCCCGCTCGTGATCGGCAGACGTGATCGGCTCGTCAGGAAACGCCCGCAAGTGGTCGCGGAGTCGCGCGAATACCGCCCGGTCGTGAATGCCGCTGAGGAGTTCCTGCCGGACAGGACCGACGATGGCGGCGCGCCCGTGTGATACCAGGCGGCGAAGTTCGTCCACCGCCGGGTGGGCGGGCGCCCGTCGCCGCAGTGCGAGAGACCAGACCGAGGTGTCGACGAGCACCTTCATGGGCGCCGTCGCTGCTTCTTGTAGTCGTACTTCGGGTCGTAGTCGATCGTCCCGAACAGGTCGGCGATGCGCGCCTGCTTGCGCCGGCCGATGTACTCCTGCAGCGCCTCGGTCACCGTGTCTTTCTTCGTCGCCTTGCCGCCCACTTTCAAGGCTTCTTCGAGGAGCTTGTTGTCGAGTGCCAGGTTCGTCGCCATTCACACACATTACTACACATCTATGTGTGTGGCGCCAAGGGACCGGCGCATCCTCTCGACCGCCGCTTGCGCGCGTGCCTGACGCACCGTGGCCAGCGTGGCCAGCGTGGACAGCGACGCGTGGTCCACGCCGATGAGGAGGCCCACAGGCTACCCCACACCCTCCCGGGCCGATTGCGAAGCTCTCGCACCGTGAGGAACCGCAGTCCCAACGTGTTGCGCGATCGTCGCACGCTGCCGGCCGCCGTCACTCAGGGGACGGGCTCGATCCGCAGCAGCGCCCCGTCGTCTTCATCCGTGAGCAGATACAGCAACCCGTCAGGCCCCTGTCGCACGTCGCGAATGCGCTGCCGCAGCTCGGTGAGCAGGGACTCGCGCCGCAGTTCCTCAGTAACGGCGTTGAAGACGATGCGCTGCAGGTGTCCCGTGCCCGGGATCAGGCCCATGCGCATCGCGCCCACGAACACGTTG
>JANORI010000321.1:0-10242 GCA_031415235.1 Acidobacteriota bacterium
GCGCGTGGCCTTCCGCCTCGGCACGGCCCCCGCCATCACCGCCACCGCGCGCACACGCGCCCTCCTGGTCTCTCGCACCCTCACAGACCCCCTCGTCTCCGTCGACCCGGGCGCCGACGCCGACGACGCACAGGCCCGCACAGGCCTCGTCCGGCGCCTCCGCCACCGCGCAGCGCCCCTCGGATTTGGGCGCGTCAACCTCTCGACCGGCGCAGTCGTCGAAGGGGCAGTTTCTTAGGAGGCCGCTTTTCGTCGAGGTTCTCGAGTCTTACGCCCTGCCCGGCGGCAAGAGCTGCCCGAGATGCTGCGATTCGGCTCGAGAACTCGGGATGGTTCTCGAGCTTGTAGTCGAACCAATCGTCGTCCGTTGCAAACCCGATGATGATGCCCGCTGGTCGACCGTGGCGCGTAATGACGATCTCTTCGGTGGCGGCCAACCGCAGATACCGAGACAGGTCATCTTTCGCCTTCGCCAGTGCCACCGTTCTGGCCGGGCGGACCCGAGTCGGTGAGCCAGGCTTGCGCTTCGCGTTTCTCGACGATGGCAAGGATCTCGACTGTGCGCGCGGTGACGTCATCGAACACCCTGATCTCGTCGACCCGAAGCCGGTATTGCAGGCGTAGGAGGCCCCGGAGTCGCTGGATTCTGCTCTTGCTGGTCTTCGTCGGCTCGTGCCGCAGGTGCCGCTCGAGCGCATCGCGGACTGTGGCACGAGTTCTTGCCGGGAGAGCCTTGAGTGACTCAGCCGCGGCCGGCGCGAGCACGATCTCGAACCTCATTCTGGCCAGATTGTAGCCAGATATCAAGTCGCAGTGCCACTGCTTTCGGTTGTCGACCAACGCTTCCAAATCAGCCGCGCGCCGGCAAGCATCACGCGGCGCGTCGGCTGCATTTGAATGTTGAGCCAGCTCCTGCCTTAATTATGCCAGCCTCGTTGGGCTGCGTCGCGCCGTATCAAAATGTCGCTAGCGCGTTGACGGGCGAACCGGTGCCGCCCGCTACTGGAACTGGCGCGACGGTAAGCATGAACTCCCAGCGGTTCAACTTCACGGCGGTGTTCGCGAGTGCCTCAAGGTTCTGGTTGTCTAGTAAGTTGATCCCGAGCGCCGTAATCATGAGCAGATGCACCGGCAGGTACACGCCCTCGACCCGCGATGGCAGGACATCTAGCGCGGCGTCGCTTCCGATCAGGGCAACACCCCGAGCTTTGATCCACGAAGCCACCGACGCGTCAAGGCCTGCTGCGCGCTCCACTACGTTCCAGGGCCCAACCTTTTCGCGCCGCGCCCAACGGCCCGTTCGAAGGATCAGAGCGTCGCCGGCGCCGACTCGAACACCCACCTTGCGTTCCCACGCCTCCAGGTCTTCGACGAAGATCGGAGTGCCCGGCTCGAGATACGGCGTATTCTGCAGCCGCGGAATATCCAGAAGTACGCCTCGAGTGATGATGCCGCTCTTCAGATTGTCGACGCCGAGCTTCGTACACCCTCGTTCCGAGTCCACCTCGCTCCGTGCGTATCCGTTATAGGCGCGGTCCTTGTACAACACGTGACACAGCGCATCGAGATGGCTGTGCGCCACTCCGTGGTAGGACAGTCTGTAGGTGTCCATGAGGGCGAACAACGGCGGCTGTGACAGCCGCGGGTTCATACTGTGCTCAAGTGGGCGAGGATTGTCGGCGGCTGACTCGGTCAACGACGTCTGGGCGAGCGACACGGAGACGGCGTCCCTTGCCAGCGCGATGGCCTGCCGGCGCTTCGCCAGTGTCACAAGGTTGACCGATCCGAGCTGATCGTCGCGCCCCCAGCGCCCCCAGTTGGATACCTTCCGGAAAAGGTCGTCGAACTCGGCCGCATTGCGTGGATCACGCATCGCCGGTGCTTGGTTGGTCGCTTGAGGCGCCATTGCGACGGCGACCAGTGCGCTCCACAGCATCGTTCGCAACATCTCTTCCTCCTTGACAGGTCCGACTGTCTGACGGCGCCTTCAAGTCGTCTGGCTAACGCTGCGAATGAGCCGCGCGCCTTCAGGATCGCCGGGCGCGTCGGCTCCATTCGCTTGTTAGCCCACGTTGTTCAGATGCTGGACGACGAACGAAACTCGCCACGGCGACTGGCCGGGACGCAGCGAGCTTGCGTCGATGAGCCTTGATGCGCTCCAAGGCGTGGAGGGTGTCGGCGGTCAAGTAGCTCTCGCCACAATGGGGGCAGACCAAGACCGGCACGCTCTCGATCACGAGAAGCGTCGCGCCACGGCCGTAGCTGCGAGTCACGTGCCGCAGCCGAATCCCGGGCTTTCCGCAAACCGCGCACTGTGAGCTTTCGACGATCGAGTTAGTCGGCATAGACGGTCAGCACTACGAGAAGGTCCGTTGGTCCAAATCGCACCACAACGACGAGGTCCCTGGCGTCATCCGCACTTCGGCCGCCGATGAGATACTTCCGCGCTCTCGACTGGCGGTCGGTTTGGCGCCCGACAATGCTTCCGGTTAGCAGCGCGTTCTCAACGTCGAAGATGTCACAACCATCTTCCTCCATCTGCTCCTCGGCGTGAAGCGTCATGACGTATCGCTGAGAGCGAACTCGAGCACGAATCTTCTCCAGGATTCGACTGGGTACGGATCAATTGTACCCGGGTCCCACGCACCGGGAGCGACGTGCTGAGAATTCTTCGAACATCCTGGCTGTCTCGCCAAGTGGGCAACGCCCGCGGTTCAGCCGCGGCGGCTCAGAATCGCACCGGCCGCCGCCGGCTCCGTGGCATCGGCTACAGCGGATGGATCCGGAACCGTGACACCGATTACAGCCAGCCATCTGCGCCTCCTTTGACAACGGACGGTATGCGGCAGGTTCTAGTGAGTTCTCTAGCGCAATCACTCCATCGCGTCGTGCTACTTTGGTCGAAGTGTCGCGATGCCCGAGCAGCGTTGACTGACAAGGAGCCTACGAACACGACACGGTCCGTCAACGTGCCAAATGAGCCGCGCGCCGCGGTGACATGATGGCACGGACAGCCGGCGCGTCGGCTCCATTTGGGTGTTAGCCGGCATAGCTATTCCCGCGCAAACGCCTCAATCTCGTCGAGCGCCGCCTGGGCCCAAGCAATGCTGTGACCAACATAGAGATCCGGCCACCGGCGGGAGGCGACGACATCGAACCCGTATGAGAGGGCGAGGCCGACGGTAGATCCGACGGCCAGCCAGCCGATGCCCGCCGGCCAGCGTGC
Source organism: Acidobacteriota bacterium (assembly GCA_031415235.1). GTDB lineage: Bacteria > Acidobacteriota > Vicinamibacteria > Vicinamibacterales > UBA2999 > CADEFD01. Next base: position 3,227 of record JANORI010000321.1, read on the forward strand.
CCAGAGGTCGACGCCGGTGAGCGACCGTGCGACCACGATCAGCATCGCGGGCAGAAGCGCCCACACAGTGACCCACACCCACTTGAAGGACCGAATCTCCCAGTGGCGGAGGTGCGCCAGGCTGCGCTGAATCGTGACGACCGGGTCGGTCACGTTGATCCGCGTGATGAGCACGATGCGCATCGCGGCGTCGGCGATCAAGCCAATGCCGAGGACGTGCAGAGCCATTCCACTCACCAGCAGCGACGCTGTGCCCATGTTCGCCATCCAGAACTGCGCGCAGTACACCGTTACGGCGACACCGATCACCAGTTGGACCGGCTGCAGGAGGAACAGGGGCAGCAGACGCAGCCGAGCGCGGCGGGTGCGCGTCTCGGTGAGGATCTGGAGGTTGAGGGCGAGGGAGCGCTCGAGCTCGAGGTCAATCGCCTGCCAATAAGGTTTAAGGTCATCGAGTTCCATGTAAGTCTCCCAGGCGCCGAAGGCGCTCCTTCAGTCGGTTGATCTTGGTGGACACGTTGCTTTCGCTGATGCCGAGGATGCCGGCAATCTCCCGGTAGCTGCGTTCGTCGAGGTAGAGCAGAAGCAGGGCGCGGCTGAGCGGATCGAGCTCGGCGATCAGGCGCGTCAGCAGTCGCGCGGGTTCGGTCGCCGCCGTGTCCGGCGCCGTCTGGACGTGCTGATCCGGGTCGAAGGGCACGGTCTGCCGGAGCCGCGGGCCTTCCCGCCGCAGGTGTGAGATGCCGACGTTGAGGGCAATCCGATACAGCCAGGTGGAGAATGGCCGCGCGGGGTCGTACCGCGGGTAGGCCTTCCAGAGCTGGACGACGATTTCCTGGGCCAGGTCCTCACAGTCGGCCGCGCCTGAGGCGTAGGTATGGGCCACCTTGAACACCATGCGACGATGGCGATCCAACTGGTCCGCGAATGCGTCTCGGAGATCGTCGGTGAGGAGGCGTCGTGCGTGCATGTCCGTTCACCCTATGATTCGCGGAGAACGGTCAGATGTCACACGAGAGCCGATTCGGCGAAGAGGATGGTCCCCACCTCGTAGAACCCCTCTCCAAGATGGATGTCCTCAGGACGCGCGAACTTTGAATGCGGGCATCAAGCGCCGAAGTCGGCTAAGAGGCTGAGAGAAGGACTGCGACATGATACCGGCTGACGCAGAACGCATCGATCTCGCTCCTGTCCGTCAGGCATCAGCCGCAGCGCGGCCATGATCACTCGCGCTGTCGGCTGCATGCCATGTTAGGCGCCATGATCCCATCATCATCAACCGGCGACTCGTCACACGAAGAAACGCTCGAACGACTCGAGGACGACGTCAGGGGCTTCTTCGGCTGGATAGCGGCCACTCTCGACGGCGGCTCCGCTCACTGTGCTCGCGGCTTCGCGCCAGATCGTCAGAACATCCCCGTAGAGCTGCCCCACGTTGCTACGACGCCCCCAGAGCGCCAAGGTCGGCGGACCAATCTTGTGGCCGGCCCGGTGGTCGTTCTCGTCGTGTTCGAGGTCGATACTTGCTGCGGCCCGGTAGTCCTCGTATGACCCGTGAATCGTCTTGGGGGTGAAGCAGCGGACGTACTCGGCGATGGCTCGATCATCGAAGAACGCGGGTGTGCCGGTGCGGCCCAAATGGCGCAGGACGAACTCCCGTGGCGGTATCGCGGCGATCATGCGCTCGAACAGATCGTCCGGTTGGGCCATGAAGGACCAGTGCCACGCGCCCAGCGCCCACGCGCGCGAGGTGTGTGCCCACACATGGCGGGTAGGGACGATGTCGAGTAACGCCACTTTGCGAACGCGATCAGGATGATCGAGCGTCAGTCGATGCGCCGTCCGCGCGCCCCGGTCGTGACCCGCCAGAAAGAACCGGTCGTGGCCAAGCGCCGCCATGACCTCGACCTGATCCTGAGCCATGGCCCGGAACGAGTAGTTGACGTGGTTGGCGCCACCATCGGTGGGACCGATGCTGTCGCCGTAGCCGCGGAGGTCCGTCGCCACGACGTGAAACCGCTTTGCTAAGCGGCCCGCGATCTTGTGCCACGACGCGTGTGTGAGCGGGTTGCCATGTAGCAGCAAGAGCGGCGGGCCGTCTCCCGCGTGCCTGAGGAAGATGTCTGCACCGCGGGTGCGAACCCACCTGGCTTCGAAGCCCTCGAACAAGCCCGCATCGGGCGGCAGTGAAGGCGGTGGTATCGGCGCAGGCGTTCCGATCTGCGCGGTGGTCTCACGAACCTGAGCTGCGAACGGCGTTCCTAGGGTAGCCGCCGAGGCGGCGATGAACTGCCTGCGGTCAAGTTCCATGGGCTTCTCCAGGATTTATCGCATCCGACGGGTGAGCGCCTAACGGAATGCGGCTCACCCGCAGCGGCCGCGCAATTGCGCCTCAAGCTACCACGACATCGCGCCCGGCCGCTGTCGGGTGCAGCCGCGTGTTGGGCGGCTCTGTGCTAGCATACTGCTAGCAGAGAGGTTCTTGATGCCGACAATCACGGTTCGCAATGTGCCCCCGAAGGTCGTGCAGTCGTTGAAGGCGCTCGCCAAGCGACGCAACCGCTCCATGGAGCAGGAGGTGCGAGAGCTGCTCGTGGGTTACGTCGTCGAACGCCGGGCGATACTCGACCAGATCGAAGCCGGCTGGCAGGCGCAGACCCGGCGCCCCACGGCGGCTGAAGTCGATGCATGGATGGCCCTCGGCCGGCCATGAAGGCCGTCGTCGACACGAACGTCGTCGCCTACCTGCTGCTGGGCACGGAGGCCTTCGTCGAGGAGGCCCGCCTGTGTTTTGAGCAGGTGGCGACGCCGCTTGCGCCCGCGCATTGGGAGGCCGAGCTGGCGAACGTGGTGTGGATGGCGACGCGCGCTGGGGTACTCGCCCCCAGTGACGCGCCCGCCCGCCTCGGACTCGCGCGTCGACTTGGCATTGAGTCAGTCGCCACAGCTACCCTCTGCCAAGGCGCGCTGCTGCGATCGATTGATTCCGGAGTGACCGTGTACGACACGCTCTTCGTCGAACTCGCCGCCCGCACGGCTTGCCCACTAGTCACGTTCGACAAGGCCGTGCTGAAGGCGTTTCCGAAGCTCGCATGCCGGCCTCGCGACCTGCCTCGTCGCTGATTGGTCCGCCCAACGACCGCGCATCAGCCGCGGCGCCACAGTGCCCGGATCATGCCACAGGAGTTGACCGCCGCCGGCTGCATGCGCTAGGCAGCCGTTCTGTCTCTACATGCACGGTGCAGCCGAAGACAGTGCCCGCACGGCCGGGTCGCCACGAAACAGCTCGTACGCGGCTCTGATGAAGCGCCCCAGTCTCTCGGCCTCCGCGTTTGGCACGGCGACCGCGCCCCAGCGAATGGTATGGCGCCGCCCGTTAGCCCGCACTCGGATCGTGTAGTGAGGAAACGGCACGGAGAAGCCCCCCTCGAACCTTGGTGCAAATTCCGCCGGGTAGTCGAACAAGCGTACGGCCTCGATAAGCCGCCACAATGCGGCTCGTTTCTCCGAGTCGAACGCCACGCGCACGGTCGTGACGCCACGATCCCACACCCGTCGCGTGAACGTGCCCGATTCGGTGTCGACCGTATCAGCCGGGCAGTCGGTGTCAAGGAACAGGGCCAAGTCGCTCGGGGCCTCGGACTGCCCGGAGACCCGAGGAGCCAAGCCCGAAAGCACTGCGATCAAGACGATGGCAATCGCTTTCACGTCTGTTGTCTGGCTAAGGATTCGTCACTAAATAAGATTTACACAACGGCGTGGGGGCGGATGGCATAGTTCCACTCGCCGTGAAACTGCCCGGGCACGAGATTCACGGTCGCAATCTCCGCGTCGGTCACCCGGTGTCCCACGGGATAACGGCGGCGATCCAGACGGCACGTGACGGTCAAGCCCTTGGCCGTGGTCGTCTTCGCGATCAGCCGCACGATCGTTTCGTAGTCGCGCAGCGGTTCGCCCCGCCAGTTCGAGGCGATGAAGGAGAACAAGCGGTGCTCGACCTTGTTCCATTTGCTCGTGCCCGGGGGGAAATGGCACACGCGGATGCGGATCTGGGCTTCGTCCGCCAACGCTTGCAGTGTCATCTTCCACTGGCGCAGCCGATAGCCATTGCTCCCGCCCCCATCCGCGGTGATCAGTAACGTGCGTGCGCGCGGATACAGCCGCCGCCCTTCCGCGCGCCACCACCCGCGAATGGACGCCACGGCGAAAGCGCCCGTGTCGTGATCCGTTCCGACGTTCACGAACCCCGTATTGCGTCCGAGATCGTAAATGCCGTACGGATACGCACGCGGGACGGACGGATCCGGACAGTCGTGCACCTTGACGCGGGCGGGCTGCTTCGTCGGCCGCCACTGCCGGCCGGCGTTGGCATAGTTCCCGAGCAGTTCCTTCTTCTTCGTATCGACTGAAATGACCGGGCGTTTCGCGGCCAGCGCCTTGCGGACCTCGTCGCTGATGAACCGAAACTGCGCGTCTCGGTCCGGGTGATCCGCGCCCTCCTCAGTCTTCCGATTCCCCTGCGGGCTGTACTGGAGGTGACGCAACATCTGCGCGACCCGCTCATGACTGATCGGATGGCCCTCGGCCGTCAGGGCTGCCGCGAGGACGCGCGTGCTCTTCGTCGTCCACCGGAGGGGCGATTGGGGATCCCCACGCGCGAGCGGGTCGACCAAGGCGTCCAGTCGGTCCGGCAGCGCCGGGTCGACCACGTCGAGCGGTGGCCGCCCAGCGCCGGGCCGCCGGACCCGGCCCACGGGCAGCGGCACGTCGTCGAGTTCGTGCAGGCCCTTCGTGATCGTGACCCGCGAGAGGCCACACGCGCGACTGACGAGGGAGACGCCACCATGGCCCAGTTGCCGCGCCTCGCTGGCCGCAAACAGCCGCCGCGCCCGCTCGTCCAGATGCGGCCACAGGCGGGCAACCTTCTCAGACAAGGCCTGCGACTCAGTCACGCCCCACGGTAACTCGGGCGTGTTACTTTGTAAATCTTATTTATTGACGAAGCCTAACGAAGCCGCGTAAGCCGCGTCAGCCGCGGTGCCTCGGTGCCTCGGTGCCTCGATGATGCCACAACTATTGACCGCCGCCGGCTTCACGCGGAGGTTAGGCGGCGTTGCCTTCGGTACAGTCGTGTGTCGTGAATGTGCTCTTCGCGGACGACTCCCAGAGCGCGTCGGCACGGCGCGATCGTCGCCACCCGGGGCGGAGCCGCACGATGAAATCTGATTGCGTCTCGCCGGCTCGAAGTCCCGGAGACCCGTCGGCCACGCGCCACTCGGCCTCGCCCCCAGGCGTGACTCCACTGCCCGCCCAGCCCGGAGGTGCCACAAGTTGCAGCACTGCCGTGCCGCAGAAACCGACTCCGAACGACTGTAGCGAACCCGCTTCGGGTGGTGCCGTGTTATCGATGGTGATCTGGACCTCGCGGATCGCTCCAGATGCGCTGCACGTGCCACGAATGCGAATGCCGTCCAGTTCTGCAATCACGGCGTCGCCGCGGCAACGCTCGTCGGATAGGTCGACATCTACCGATTGATATGCGGGCTGCCCGATCGCGAGTAGCGCCGCGATGATAGCCATTCGCATCGATCTTGTCCGCCTACGACCGCGGTTCAGCCGCGGCGGCCTCCTGATCCACCAGGCCGCCGTCGGCTGCAACCGCTGGTTAGACGCTGAGTTGAGAGGAATGGAACACGCGAAGCCTCTCGCGCTGTTCGTCGGTGAGAACGAGCACAGCCGACGTCGCCTCCGGGTATACTTCCGCCTCACGCCAGTGCGCGCGCACCACGCTGGTGGCGATACCGATCTTCCGCCGGGAGGCGGCCAACGTGTCGGTCAGCGGTCTCGCCTCGAATAGAAAGACCGCGTCGATCGACCACGGCTGTTCCTTGCCTCGTGATGAGCCCGCTGTGGCCTTCGGTCCAGTCATAACGAGGTAGTGATCAGGGATGGCGTTGGCGCTCATGTCGAGAAGGCCTTGATGCCGCGATTACCACTTCACGTTCACGGTCCGTCCCTGTAGCGCACCTGAGCGGAACCGCCCGTCGTGGCCACGATTCGACGCGGATGATTCGAGATCGATGCCGAACACCTCGGCCGCGATGAATTCGCCAAGGTGGCCCAGGCTCGCCGGCCGACCGCTGATTGCGGTGATCTTGGCTGCGATCGCGTTCCTGGCCCTGAGCAAGCTAGCCAGGTCCGTAAGGCGAGAGGGCATTGTGTCTGATGCGTCTAACAAGTATTGAAGTAGACCGCACGGCGCTCCTCGCGGCCAACGGGCCACTCCGCTCCGACCCACGTCCACTCCTATATGTTTGAGAGGGCGCATCTTGGCATGGTGCCGTTCGCTTCACGGTCGGTCGTGGTTGGCTGCAACCACGGCGCTGACTGCAAAGTGTGCAGCCAACCCGCGAATGCTCTTCGTGGGGTACGCAAACCGGCAAGTGTCTGTGGCGCACCAAGATCGGCGCACGAGGCCTGGGGCAAGAAAGTGCACGATTGGCTGCGCGGCTCGCGGCCAGCCACCAGAGTACGGGGTCGCAGCGGGATTGGATAGACACGTGCGGACGGCGCGCGCGTCGTGTCGGCGAGGGGCTGCGACCTCTGCGGCCAACCCGCGCTGGGCGAGCATAGCGTTCCACCGAGCAAGTGCTTCTGGCGCAACGACATGGCCACGTGGCCCACGCGCATGTGAGCGGAGTCCGTGTTGATTGGCTGCCGGGGTCGCAGATAGCTGCAGCCGCCCGGTGATCACAGGCGGTCGAATGGACTTCTCACGCCCAACGCGCCACGGCTCATGACGTGGAGATAGATCATTGTCGTCCGGACGTCGCGATGGCCGAGGAGCTGTTGCACCGTGCGGATGTCGTACCCGCCTTCGAGCAAGTGGGTTGCGAAGCTGTGGCGCAAACTGTGACAGCTCGCCCGCTTCGTGAGTCCGGCACGCCGAACCGCGCCGGTGACCGCACGCTGAACCGCGGATGCGTGCAGGTGAAAGCGAGACGGTGGTCCCCATT
>JANORI010000322.1:0-1507 GCA_031415235.1 Acidobacteriota bacterium
ATTGTCGGCGTGATCGGTCCGAACGGGGCCGGCAAGACGACGACGTTCAAGCTGATCACTGGGGAGGAGAAGCCGGATGCCGGCACGCTGCGGCTGGGCGACACCGTGCAGGTCGGCTACGTCGATCAGTCGCGCGAGCTCAATCCCGACAAGAGTGTCTTCGACGAGATCACCGGCGGCGTCGACGAGCTGGAAATGGGCAAGAAGAAGATCGCGTCGCGCGCCTATGTCTCGTGGTTCAACTTCAAGGGCGCCCAACAACAGCGCAAGGTCGGCATGTTGTCAGGCGGCGAGCGCAACCGCGTGCACCTCGCCAAGCTGTTGCGCCAGGGCAGCAACCTGCTGCTGCTCGACGAGCCGACCAACGATCTCGACGTCGACACGCTGCGCGCGCTCGAAGAAGCGCTGCTCAACTACGCCGGCTGCGCCGTCGTCATCAGCCACGATCGCTGGTTCCTCGACCGCATCGCCACGCACATCCTGGCGTTCGAGGGGGACAGCGAGACGGTGTGGTTCGAAGGTAATTACCAGGACTACGAGGCCGATCGGAAGCGCCGCCTCGGCGCCCAGGCTGACCAACCCCATCGCATCAAGTATCGCAAGCTGACGAGGTCGTAGAGGCGGGTCTTGAGACCCGCCTGCGAAAAGGAGAACCGATGAAAGCAGATCAAGCGAAGGTCGTCGCCGAAGTGATTGGGCAGGGGCTGCAGGGCGAGTGGATGCACACCTACAAGGCCATCAACGCCGTGCCGGATGGGAAGAAGGATTACAAGCCGGAAACCAATTCGCGATCGGCCTGGGACCTCGCGCATCACATCGCCGTCTGCGACGTCGGGTTCCTGCAGGCCGTGGCGGCCAACAGCTTCGCGAACTTCCCGGCGAAAACCGACGCCAAGACCATCCCGCAGCTGGCGGATTGGTACAAGCATCAAATGCCCAAGGCGCTCGAAGCCGTGCTCGCGCTCGACGGTTCGCACCTGTCGCAGATCGTCGAGGCCTTCGGCATGAAGCTGCCGTCGGTCACCTACATGATGTTCTGCAACAACCACATGATTCATCATCGCGGCCAGCTGACCACCTACCTGCGCCCGATGGGCGCCAAGGTGCCGGCGATGTACGGCGAGAGCTTCGACGAGAAGTACGGCGGCTAGATGATGGTCGGCCGGGTGCTTTCTCTGTGCCTGGTCCTGGCCGGTACGCTTGCGGTGCCGCTCGGGCTGCGCGCCTTGAACAGCGCGCTGCCCGGCGCCGGCGTCCGCGACAGTTACCTGCCCACCGTCGAAACGCCGCGCCCGCGCGAGCCATTCGATCAGGGCAGCGCAGCCGCCATCCGCGAGGCCCAGCCGGAGTTCGTGATCATCGGCGACTCGATGGCCGGCATTCGCATCGATCCGCGGCAGCTGTCGCGGCAGGCCGGCACCAGTGTCGCCGGTTTGTATCAGCAGGGCAGCCCGCCAGCGTACTGGTATCTGGTCCTCAAGAACCTGGTCTTTGAAAACGAGCTGCG
>JANORI010000323.1:0-2113 GCA_031415235.1 Acidobacteriota bacterium
CGCTCCGCCGGCGTGCGGCTCATCGACGACCTGCCACGGCCGGGCGCGGAAGGCGCCCTGGTCGCGTTCATCCACCCGTCGGAGGCAGGCGGCGTACTGGTGGAATTGAAGCAGCCGGCCGTGGGTGCGCGCGCGGGCCGGCCACAGACCGTTGTGCTGCACAAGACGGTGGGACGGATCGCGCTCGGCGATGTCGAGCTCGTCACGCTCTGTGACGGGTTCTTCGCGCTCGACGGCGGGGCGATGTTCGGCACAGTGCCGCGCACGTTGTGGGAGTCGCGTCTGCCGCCCGACGACCGGCACCGCATTCCGCTCAGCATGCGGCCGCTCGTCGTCCGCACCGACGGGGCCACGGTGCTGATTGACGCCGGCTGCGGCGACAAGATGGACGCCAAGGGCGTGGCGATCTACGGCCTCGACCGTTCGTACCACCTCTCGCATTCGCTGGCCGAGGCCGGCCTCGGGGTGGACGACATCGACATCGTCGTGGCCAGCCACCTGCATTTCGACCACATCGGCGGCTTCACCGAGCGGCTGGCTGATGGGCGGGTGGTGCCGCGGTTCCCACGCGCCCGCTACCTGGCCCATCGCGGTGAATGGCACGATGCCACGCACCCGCACGAACGCAACCGAGCGAGCTACCTGGCCGAGAACTTCATGCCGCTGATGGACGCCGGTGTGCTGACGCTCGTGGACGACGACGCCGAGATCGTGCCCGGCGTGCGCTACCGCCGTTCGGGCGGACATACCGCGCATCACCAGGTGGTCACCATCACCTCGCAGCGCCAGACCGCCGTCTTCACCGCTGACATGTATCCTACGGCCGTGCACATTCCCGATCCGTGGGTCATGGGTTACGACCTGTATCCGGTCGACACGCTCGCCTTCAAGCGCGCATTTGCGCGCGAGGCGGTCGCGCAGGCGTACCTGCTGTTCTTCGAGCACGATGCGTCGATGGCGGCCGGCATCCTGCGCGAGAGCGGCGGCAAGCGCAGTGTCGAGCGGGTGCTATAGGACCGACAGGAGACGAGATGAGCGTGGAGATCGGCATCATCGGCGGCAGCGGCCTGTACGACATGGCCGAGCTGACCGACCGCGAGGAGCGCGTCGTCGAGACGCCGTTCGGTGACCCGTCGGGCGCCTATGTGGTCGGCTCCTTGCGCGGGAAGCGCGTCGCGTTCCTGGCCCGCCACGGTGTCGGGCACCGGCTGATGCCCTCGGAGATCAACTTCCGCGCCAATATCTTCGGGTTCAAGCTGCTCGGGGTCTCGCACATTCTGTCGGCCAGTGCCGTGGGCAGTCTGAAAGAGGAGTATCGGCCACTCGACCTTGTGTTTCCCGACCAGTTCCTCGACCGCACCGTGGGACGAGTCGGCACATTTTTCGGACGGGGCATCGTGGCGCATGTCGCGTTTGCCCATCCGGTCTGCGAACGGCTCCGCGGGCTCGCGGCCGGGTGCGCGGAGGCGGCCGGCGCGCGGGTGCACCGCGGCGGCACCTACGTCTGCATGGAGGGGCCGCAGTTCTCCACGCTGGCCGAGTCGCGGCTCTACCGATCGTGGAACATGGACGTCATCGGCATGACCAACCTGCAAGAGGCCAAGCTCGCGCGCGAGGCCGAGATCTGCTACGCGACCATGGCGCTCGTGACCGACTACGACTGCTGGCATCCCGGCCACGACTCGGTCAGTGTCGAGATGATCGTCGCCGTCCTGACGGAGAACGCCCGGACTGCTCAGCGCGTGATTGCCGACTCGGTCGGGCGGCTAGGCGCCGACCGTCCGTGCCTCTGCAAAGACGCCCTCGGGAGCGCGCTCATTACCAGGCCCGACGCCGTCCCGGCCGCCCTGAGGCGCGAACTCGCGCCCATTGTCGGCCGCTATCTCCCCTCACCCACGTGACCTACGGCAGCGCGCGGCGCACGAGCCACGATTCCTGACCCCACACTTCAGCTCCGAGACCTTCCCATGACACTCATCGTGACCGGTTCGATTGCCTTTGACTACCTGATGTCCTTCCCCGGCAAGTTCACCGAGCACCTGCTGCCCGAGCACATGCAGCGGGTGAGCCTGAGCTTCCTCGTCGACACGATGGACAAGCGCCGCGGCGGCTG
>JANORI010000324.1:0-1633 GCA_031415235.1 Acidobacteriota bacterium
CCCCTCGCCCATGGTGGGATCGAGCTCGGTGGCGCGGGTGGCCGCCGCGATCGCGGCCGTGAGCGCGGCGAGGTCGGGCGTGTTGTCCACGCGCGTGGCCTCGTATCTGAAGACGTGCGCGTTGGCGAGGCCGGCGTGGGCCGGGGCGTATTGCGGCGCGCCGGTCACGGCTCGGCTGAAGGCTTCCGCGGCGCCCGGCAAAGCGCCGACACTCAGGGACTCGAGCGCCGTGCGGCCACGCTCCCACGCGATGAATGGCTCCAGGCCGGAGAACGCCGGCGTGACGGCCACGACGCCCGCCTGCGCCGCGTCGGGCACGGCCGACTCGCTACGCACCGGCGCCACGAAGCGGTAGCCGCGCCGGGCGAGCGTCTGGATGTAGGCGGGGGTCGCGGGGTCGTCGTCGAGCACCTTGCGGATATCCGCAATGGCCCTGGTGAGCGTGTTGTCGGTGACCGTCAGACTGGGCCAATACCGGTCGAGCAGTAGCTCGCGGGTCACCAGCTCACCACGCGCGTCGGCCAGGCACGCCAGCACCTGCACCAGCTTGGGCGAGAGCGGCACCATGGCGCCCTCCCTCGACAATACGTAGGTGCGAAGGTCGAGCGAGAAGGGCCCAAAGGCGAGCACGCGGCATTGTAGCCGAACCGTGGAACGCGCCTGGTGTTCGGACTACACCATTACACCCTGACCGGTATACCTTGGTGTGGTCATGGCCTTGAATCTCGAGAACCCAGAGGCGGAGAGAACCGCGCGGCTCACGAGCGAGCGCGTATCAGCGCGACGGAGACGGCTGCTGGCGTTCTTGAAGGCTGAGGTCTGGCCCACGGTTCTGGATGGGCAGCTCGGGCGGCGCCTGACCCGAGTCGAGGAAGACGATATCCTTGGCTACGGGCCGGGCGGCCTCTGACGCCTGCCGGCACGAGGCTGCGTTGAACTTCGGCGATTGTCTCGCCTGCGACACGGACTCCGTGGCTGGCGACGCGCTCATGCTGCCGAACCACGTATAATCCGCGGCAGGCACGCCTGATTCGCGCAGGACGTCTCGCGTGTCTTCGCCCCGCGGATCGGGGCAAAGAAACGCTGTGCTAGCGAAGCGGAGCCGAGGGGCTCTGCTGGACGGTTTTGAGGCGCAGCTTCGCGAGCAGCCCGCCGACAGAGGTTCCATGCAGCGAACGAATACCAACGACCCCGCGTACTTCCACAAGGTGGTGGATTGCCAGTGGGGGTGCCCGGCGCACACCAACGTTCCGGAATACATCCGCCTCATCGCGCAAGGCCGCTACGACGACGCCTACCTGCTCAACCGGGAGTCGAACGTCTTCCCCGGCATCCTCGGACGCACCTGCGACCGGCCGTGCGAGCCGGCCTGCCGGCGCACCCGGGTCGACGGCAAGCCCGTGGCCATCTGTCGCCTGAAGCGCGTGGCCGCCGATCACAAGAGCGACGACCTCATGGCGCGGCTGCCCAAGGCGCCCACGCAGAAGAACGGCAAGAAGGTAGCGCTCATCGGCGCCGGTCCCGCCTCGCTGACCGTGGCCAACGACCTGATGCCGCTCGGCTACGACGTGACGCTGTTCGAGAAGTTCGATCGGCCGGGCGGCTTGATGCGGGTCAACATCCCGTCGTTCCG
>JANORI010000325.1:0-4628 GCA_031415235.1 Acidobacteriota bacterium
CGGCAGCCTAGTCCTGGGTGTGGTGACGAGATACGCGGCGCCTGGTGTCATGAACGGTGTCTACTTCGTCCGCGTCGTGGCCCTCACTGCCGGTGGCGATGTGCCTTCCAACGAGGTTCGCGTCCAACTGCCCGCGCCCCCGACGAACCTGCAGGTCGTCCGCAACGGGCAGGCGGTCGTCGCGCTCTGGACTCCCGGCGCCGGCGGCGGCACCGCCACGAGCTATCAGCTTCGGGTGGGTCTGACCGCGGGAGCTACTGACGTCACGATACCCGTCGTGGGTACGACGTTTGCCGCTGGCCCGGCCCCCGTGAACACATATTTTTTCCGCGTGGTCGGCGTGAACGCCGCGGGCGCCAGCACCGAGTCGAACGAAGTGATGGTGGTCATGCCCGCCGGAGGAGCCTGTGACGTGCCCCCGTCGGTCACGTTCACCAACTCCACCTTCATCACCTTTCTGAACGTGGCGTGGTCACCTGTGCCGACCGCCATCGGCTACCTCGCCAGTGCCACTCAGAACGGCGTGCCGCTTGCGACCGACCTCCCGGTGCCCGCATCGTTCACCCGCATTCGCCAGAACGTGGGGTTGGCCACCTACACCATCACGATCAAGGCGCAATTTGCCTGCGGCACCACGGGCGCGCCCAGCACGACAACCGTGGTGGTCGACGGCGCTCCGCCGCCCGGCCCCCGCACGCCCGACCCGGCGCCCGGCACTCTGATCCCGTTGTCGACGTTTAGCTACGGCGCCTCGGTCGTGAATGCTCTCGCCGCGGCGCGTCCCGACCTCGTCAATGCCTCGTGCCGAGAGTTCGGCGGCAATAACCGTTTCATGTTCGAGGTCGTGAAGGAACTCCGGAAGCGCGATACCCGCTGGGGGTTGAACTGGAAGCGTGGCAACGTCGGTGACGTCTCGCAGGACATCGTGGGCGTCAACCGCAGCGCGCTGCCTGACGAAGGCGCCACGACGGGGCCCACCACCGCGACGTACAACATCTCGATCTTCGACATGATCGGCGGTCACTGCGGACCGAGACCGGGACCGAATTGGGAAGACGTCACGAACAAGACGATTGACCCGGGACGCACGCGCGCCGTCTGGACACTGCTGCCCTTCATCGACGCTGGCTACACGCCGTAAGCGTCGGCTCACAGGCACTTCCGAAGGGCCGGTGCATGACGCACCGGCCCTTTGGCTGTACGTTCACCGAACCGCCGTCAGGCGGCTGACCCGTGGTATGACTGAGGCTCCGATGACCCTGCTCAACGCCGCCCTGAGCGCGCTGCTGTTTGCGATGCTGTCGAGTTCGCCTGCGCTGGGCGCACAAGGACCTGACTCCCTGCCTGGCGCGCCCAACGGTACGCTGGTCGTCGCTGGGCGGGTCACGAGTCTCGACGCGCGCTGGGACGACCAGTCTCACACGATTCACACGTATGTCGCGCTCGACATCGCGCGTGCCCTTCTGGGTACCAACGTACCGGCGCGGTTGGTGCTCGAGCAACTCGGCGGCGAGGTGGGCGGCATCGGCATGCGGGTAGCCGAACAGGCGCTGTTCAGGGTCGGCGAAGACGTGCTCGTCGTGCTGACCGCAAGCCCGCGAGTTCGCTCGCTGCACACCGTGGGCCTCGGCCGCGGCAAGTGGACGCTCGACACCGGTGCGGTTGGCGGCGCGGCCGCCGGCCCTGCCCCCTCACCCGGACGCGCGTCGCCCACCATCTCCATCGCCGAGGCCGAACGCCTGTTGGCGAGTTCGCCGCACCAGGCGCTGCAGATCTACGACGTGGCCCCACCGGAATACGCCACGTTCTCGCGCCAGCCGGCGCCAGCGTTCGTGTTCCTGCCCACCGGTGGGGACCCGGCGCGTTGGCACGAGGTGGACGTCAACGTGCCCGTGTCGGTCGATCATCCCACGGCGCTGCCTGCCACGTGGACGGGCGGAGCGACCGCCAATGCCACGGCGGCCATCAACCTCTGGCGCAACTCCGGCATGGATCTCGATCTGCGCGATGGAGGGAACACGTTGGGGGCGGGCCAGTGTTCGGCGAGCTTCACGGGCAACGGGCGCATTGCCGTGTCCTACAACGACCCGTGCGGTGGCGTGGCCGACTGGGTGGTCGGCGGCGGGTACTACACGACCGGCGATCTGCGCACAGTGAACGGCACGACGTTTCAGAAGTTCATCCAGGGCTTCGTGATCCTGGACGATACAGGCCCGCAGACGAGCTCCGCTGGCTGCTTCCAGGACGCGGTGACGCACGGCCTCGGCCACGCGCTCGGGCTGGGTCACACGACGAGCACCGGCGCGATGATGCTGGCAGCGCCGCGAAGCAACTGCGCATCGGGAGCGGCCGCCCTTGGCACCGACGACCGCACGGGCATCACCGCGATCTACTCGGGCATTGCCACCGGTCCGTTCCCTCCTGACGCGCCGACGAACTTCAGCGTGACGGCTGCGCTGTCGACCGTGGCGCTCTCGTGGACGCCCGCCACGTCAGGCGGACCGGCGCAGCGCTATCTCGTGGATGCCGGCACCGCGCCCGGCGTCTACAATCTCGGCTCCACGACGTTTCCGGCATCGACCACGTCCACGAGCGTCGGTGGCGTGCCCATGGGCACGTACTACTTGCGCGTGCGCGCGCAGAACGCCATCGGCACCAGCCCGCCAACAGCGGAGCGGTCCGCTACGGTCGGCGCATGTACCCCACCAGGCCCGCCTGGCACACTCACGGGGTCGTCGGCCGATACGCTCGTGAACCTTCAGTGGTCGGCGCCCTCGACCGGGGTGACGCAAGGCTACCAACTCGCCGTGGGCACGGCTCCAGGACTCGCCAACCTCGGCGCGCAGAACTACGCCGCCAGCGTCACTGCGCTCTCTGGACCAGCCCCCTATGGCACGTACTTCGCCCGCGTGCTTGCCACCAACGTTTGCGGCGTCAGCCCGCCGTCCAATGAAGTGACGCTGGTGGTGCAGCCATGCGCGGCGGCACCTCGAGCACCCACGGGTCTGGCTATTTCGAAGAGCGGCACCTTCCTGACGATCACCTGGAGTGCGCCAGCCGGCACCCCGCCCACCAGCTACACGCTGGCCGTCGGCAGCGCGCCTGGGCTCAGCAATCTTGCCGTGCTCCCCACGGGCAACACCGGTACCAGTCTGGCGGGCAACGCGCCCCCGGGCACGTACTACGTGCGCGTCATCGCCCAGAACGCCTGCGGTGCGAGTGGGCCGTCGAACGAATTCCTCGTCACGGTCCCATAGCGTCCTCATCTCGATTATGGTGCCGCGTTGACCGTGGTGCTCGACGTGGGCACGGTGCCTGGGACCGACAACTCTGGGAGTCTACCCGATGGGCACACGCTCGATGGATGTCGCCTCCCCGCTGGCCGGAACCTGCTAGGCGCGCGTGGCCGCGACGAACAGCGGCGAGGCCGGGCCGGCCTCTGCCACCGTGGCGGTGAAGGTCCAGTACGCGGACTCCGGGCGGGTACAATGGCGCGGCCCCCGAGGATCTGCTTGCGGGCCACTGCTGATTGCCCATGCCAGAGCCGTTGCCCCTAGCCGACCTGCCGCGCGAACTCCTCTCGGCCCTGCTCGATGCGCATGCCTTCAAGCCGTATCGCCAGTATCGGACTTACTCGCGGAAAGAACAGCTCGCGATTCTGCAGGCGGAAGTCGACACCGCCCTCGCCGTGCCAGGTGGATTCAGCCGCGTGCTGGACGCAGACACACCCCGCGCCGCGGCTGTCGCGCGGCCACTCGCATGGGATACGGCGTTCTTCGGCGAGTCCATGGCCCGCATCGACTACATGCTCGTGACGCCGGAGGCGACGCGCGACGACCGGGCCGTGGTGGTCCGCGCCGCGTGCGCCGCTGCTCGCGCCGCCGGCATTCGGCATCTCACCGCCCGGGTCGACGTGGCCGACCTCGACACCCTGGGCGTGCTCGAAGACCACGGCTTCCGGACCATGGATGCGCTCGTGACCTATATCATGCGGCCGGTGAAGGACCCGCCGCGCGACGTGCGCAGCGTCGGAGTGATCCGGGAATCTCGTCCTGACGATCACGCCGCCATCCTCGACATCACACGCGAGGCGTACGAGGGCTACCGGGGACGCTTCCACCTCGACCCCCACCTCTCGTCGACGCGCGCTGACGAGCTCTACGTGGAGTGGGCACGGCAATGCGTGAGCGGCGCGATGTCCGACATCATCATGGTGTCCGAGGACTCGCGCGGCCGACTGCACGGCTATCTGGCGTACCGCCGCCGCGAGCCCGCGTCGAGCATCGGGATGCCGATTTTCGGGGGCGGGCTTGGTGCGTGCCGGCGCGAGTCCCCCGGGGCGTACGCCAGTCTCATTCGTGACGCCACGATCTGGTCGCATGCGCGAGGCGGCATGGGCGAGTACCAGACGCAGAACTACAACTTCGCCGTGATTCGGGTCTACGAAGCCGCCGGGGCTCACTACGTGCGTGCCGAATACACGCTTCATGCGTGGCTGGGCTGAGAAGGCCGCCGGGGCTGTGCTACGATTGAGGCGTTGTCAGGTTCGGCCGACAACGGCCTGGGGTCATTGGGCGGCTAGCTCAGCTGGGAGAGCGCCGCGTTCGCAACGCGGAGGTCAGGAGTTC
>JANORI010000326.1:0-2223 GCA_031415235.1 Acidobacteriota bacterium
CCCGCTATCCGACCCTGGCCTAGCTGGCACGGCAGAACCGATTCTCACACGTCGTCGGCGAGCACTGTTGGGGCGGCGAAAAACTCTACGGTGTTTGGGTGAGTTCGGCGTCAGAGTCGCTCCACGTGCGCTCCACGGCGGACGCCGAGACACGGTGTTACGCCTGACGACGGCGACCGCGATCCGCCGTCGCCATCGCCCTCAGAAGTGGCTCCTGCTCAGAGTTGAGCCACTTGACGACCATGGCGGTGAAATCCGAAATCGTTAGCTCCTGCGGCCGAAGACCGACGGCCGCGCACATTGCGGGCAGGTGTCGACAAAACGCCTTGAAGCGGCTCGCGATGACTGTGCCGCTGGGCATCGGTTGCGCGCTGTGGGTCGAAAGCCAATCACGCACGGCGCAAATCGCTCTTCGCTGCTGGCGACCGTGTGCCGTGATGTCCTGGCCGGCGATGTCTGAACAGTAGCGCTGATACGCGTATCGGCTGCGCTCGAGGACGAGCGTCACCTTCTGGCGCTGCCGCCAGTCTCCGAATGCCTTCGCCCCGAGAAATATCCCCAACTCCAGCGGCATGTTGAAGCGCGGCAACCCGGTCCGGGCGTCGAGCTCGGTGAGGGAAATGTCATGAATACCGAACTTCGACTCCCGAATCAGTCTAAGGATCTTCTGAATGCGCACTTCTCCGCCGTCCACGACCTCCTGCGCCGAACGCGCGATGAAGCCGCAGTCGTGCACCGCGAAGACTAGGGCGTTGAAGATGGGCCGATAGGTGGCGTCGAACGGGCAGTTAATGAAGACGCTCGCCGAGTAGCTGCGACGAGCCGCCAAGACCGATTAGCTCACTCGCCGCTGGGAGGAGCGAACAATTTCTCGGGCGGCCGCGGCGATCTTCGATCGGCTCACCGACGGCTGGCCTACGGACTCCTTGATGACGCGGCGTTCGAGAGCGTAGCTGTCCTTCGAAGAAATTCGGCCGTCCCGACCGAGAACGGTCAGTTGAACACCGCCGCCCGTGGCCGCGCGCCGGCCGGCGACCACCGCGTCGGCTTGCGTGCGATGGGACGAGACCACGACGGGCCCCTTCCCTGTTCGTTTGAGTTCCCAGCCGCTGGGACCTTGTGTCGTCTTCTTGCGCATTAGTTTCTCGCCTCGTGCCCAAGACCCAGTTTACACCCGACGCATGGCCACGTTCCAGCTAGCAGCTAAGCTAGCGGCGTCGCGACCTCCCCGGCCAGCGCTGGTGGGCGAGATGCTGCGCCATCCGCAGCTCTCACAGCTGATTCGGTGTCGGAGGAAAGCCGCGACGTTGCTATCAGCTCGGGAGTCTGAAATCAGGGCGTCTAGGTTTTGTGGGCGCGGTAGATGCCCGCTATGGACAGCCAGCGCCAGTTCCGCTCGCAGTTCGGCAGACACTTCCTCGGTGAGCCTTCTTCCAACCTTGGCTACCAGTTCGCCTTCGATACTAGAGGTGCGAAGGTCATGCCGCCGGCACGCCCGGATGATCGCGGCGTCGATTAGGTCTTCGTAAGAGCGTCCTGTCATGTCAAGTAGCCGTCCGGCGACAGCAGATGGGCGATAGGCGGACAGAATTGCTCGCGGAGAAGACCCTCGTTCCTCATCGCCTGTATCGCACTCGCAACGCACACGAACAATTCGACCGCGTTCAGGCCCTCGCCAAAATGGATTGGGTTCTTCGGGTTCCCCTTGTCGCCGCCGTCGTCGAGATGTTCGGTGACGGCGATCCGCGTCAAGAACTTCATGCTCTTGTAGCCCACCTGCCGCTCCACGCGCAGGCGCAGGACGATAGGAAACATTAGCAGGGTCTGGAGGGTGACAGAACATCCGTTATCAGACTCTGGCCTCCCCAACGCAGGGCCTGTTTTGCGGCGTGCTGCCGTGGCACAGAGCATCGTCGACAACATCCGCAAGGAAAACAAGATCGAGAGCGACGAGCAGTTCGCGCAGGCGCTGCAGCAGGCAGGCATGACCATGCTCGACCTGCGCCGCCAGCTCGAGAAGCAGATGCTGGTGTCGCGTGTGCAGCAGACCGAGGTGGCGGGCAAGATCTCGGTGACCGACGAAGAAGTCGCGGCCTACTACGATCAGCACAAGGTCGAGTTCGCGACCACGCATCAGGTGACGCTGCGCGAGATCCTGGTGGCGGTGGCCGGCACCGAAGGCAGCGTGAACGTGGCCGCCGACGAGGCCGCGCGCGACAAGGC
>JANORI010000327.1:0-3012 GCA_031415235.1 Acidobacteriota bacterium
CGGCGCCGCCTGCAACCTGATCAAGGTGGGCACCAAGGTGAAGGTGAAGGCCGTGCCGGCGCAGGGCGGCGGATTCCGCGCCCGCCTCATCGAGATCAAGGGCCAGCGCCACTTCGGCGAAGGCGAGAGCCGCATCACGTCGGTCACGGGCGTCTGCCCGGATCTCACCATCTTCTTCGGGCAGACCGGCGTGACGGTCAATGCCTCGACGATCTTCGACGGCGGCACCTGCGCCGACCTGCAGCCCGGCGTGCGCGTGCATGCCAGGGGCTTCCGCGACGACGACGCCACGCAGAACGTGGCCACCTACGTGAAGTTCAAGTCGCGTCACATCGAAGGCCGGGCGGTCGTCACGAGGGTGACCGGCGCGTGCCCGGTGCTGGCGATTACGGTGGGCGGCGTCGTCAGGGTCGTGACCACTGCGTCGACGGTGTACTCGGGCGGCACCTGCGCCACGATTCGCACGGGCGTACGGATTCACGTCAAGGGCGAGATGATGGCCGAGGATGGCTCGGTGATCGCCGAAGAGATCGCCATCGAAGACCAGCCCGGCGGCCAGGGGGGTAGACTCGAAGGCACCATCGGACTATTGAACGGCACGTGCCCCGCGCTCAGGCTCACGGTGAAGGGCATCCAGGTTGCGACCAACGCCTCGACGAGGTTCGACAACGTGGCGTGCTCGGCCCTTGCAGTCGGCACGAAGGTCGAAGTCGAGGGGCACCTGCAGGGTGGGGTCTTTGTGGCCTCGAAGGTCGAACTCGAGGACTAGCGCCACCGCACGACTTGCCGGGGGAGGGGCCTCGCCCCTCACCCCGCCCGCCCGCCTTGACTTGCCTCCAAAGCGCTGAGTACGCTCTCTGGCGTACGCTGCCGCGCGCCCCGTGACCATCCGACTGAACGGCGATCCCTACGAACTCACGGCACCGCTGACGGTGTCGGCGTTGCTGACCGCGCTTGCGGTCGATGCGCGGCGAGTGGCGGTCGAGCTGAATCTGGTCGTGCTCAAGCGCGCCGCCTTCGACACGACCATGATTCAGGCAGGGGACACGATGGAAATCGTCAATTTCGTGGGCGGCGGGGCCCCGGACGCCACACGCGGATGACCGCTCCGACCTGGGCGTCAGGCCCGCTGGTGATTGCCGGCCGTACCTTCACATCGCGGCTCATCCTTGGCACCGGCAAGTATCCGTCTCACGAGATCATGCAGGCCGCGCACCGCGCGGCCGCCACCGAGATGGTGACGGTGGCCGTGCGCCGGGTGGACATCACGCGGCGCTCGGCGTCGCTGCTGGATTTCGTGGACACCTCGACCATCACGCTGCTGCCGAACACGGCCGGGTGCTACACCGCGGCCGATGCCGTGCGCACGGCCCACCTGGGCCGCGAAGCGGGCCTGTCCAACTGGGTGAAGCTCGAGGTCATTGGCGATGAAGCCACGCTATTCCCAGACACCGCGGCGCTCATCGAAGCCACGCGCGAACTCGTGAAGGATGGCTTCGTCGTGCTGCCCTACACGAACGACGATCCGATCGTGTGCCGCAAGCTCGAGGACGCCGGCGCGGTGGCCGTCATGCCGGCCGGCGCGCCGATCGGATCGGGACTCGGCATCCAGAACCTCACCAACCTGCGGATCATCCGCGAGCAGTCCCGCGTGCCGGTCATCGTCGATGCCGGCGTGGGCACGGCGTCGGATGCCGCTATCGCCATGGAAGTCGGCGCCGACGCGGTGCTGCTGAACACCGCCGTGGCCGGCGCCCGCGATCCGGTCGCCATGGCCGCGGCGATGATGCACGCCGTCATTGCGGGACGCCTGGCCTACTGCGCCGGGCGGATCCCGAGGCGCCTGTACGCCACGGCCAGCAGTCCCATCGACGGCCTGGTGGGCGGCTGACGATGGCTGGGCCCGCCGCGCGTACGGTTGCCGTCGAGGATCTGGCGCGCCTCGAGCGCGACCGCGATGACGCCGACGCGCGCTACAACGCGGCGCTGACCGCCGTGGACCAGGCGATTCAGCGCGTGGGCGACCTGCCGCACCCCCCGCCGGGCCCCGACGAGCACCAGATCACCACGCTCAACCAGCATTGGGACCTGCTGTCGGTCGCGCCCACGCCGCCTGGATGGCGCGGTCGCCTTGCGGGGTTGGTGTGGCGCGTCGTGCAGCCGTCGCTCGCCGCGCAGCAGCGCTTCAACTCCGCACTCGTCGATCACGTGAACCGCAACGTGCCACGCGAGCGCGCGGTCAGCAGAGCCATCGAGTCGGCGATCGGCCTCGTGAAGCGGCACATCGAGGAGTCCGCCCACTTCCAGTCGGCGCTGGTGCTCTACCTGCAAGCGCTGACGCCCTACGTCGACACGAAGGACTACGAGTTTGCGGGCCTGGCGAAGCGCACCGCCGAAGACGCGCAACAGGCGCTGGCACGGCTCGACGACGTCACGCGGGGGCTGGCCGCGGGACTGAGCGGACTGTCCGACGAGGTACTCAAGCGCTACGACTCGCTGCGCAGCCGCGATCAGCGCTACGACACGCGGCTCACCGACCTCGGCACGGCGCTCTCGGTCGTGCAACAGGGCGCGCTCACGTTGCGCCGGGAGCTGACGCGCGACCTGACGGCCGCGGCCCGGCCCGACGATCACCTTACGCACGAGACGGCGACGCCGGTCGGGACGTCCGACACCGGACAGCAGATGTTGGCGGGCGACCGGCTGCGCAGCCAGCAGTACGCCGGGTTCGAGGACCTGTTCCGCGGGAGCGAGGACGAGATCAGCGGGCGAATGTCGGACTACGTGGCGATTTTCCATGGTGCGTCGAAGGTCGTCGACGTGGGCTGCGGACGCGGCGAGTTCCTGGAGCTGCTGCGCACCGCCGGCATTACTGCGTGCGGCGTCGACCAGAACCACGAGATGGTGGAACGCTGCCGCGCCAAGGGCTTCGACGTGGCGGAAACCGACGGCCTGGCCTTCCTGCTGGCCGCGCCCCCTGGCAGCCTGGGCGGGCTCATCGCGACGCAGGTC
>JANORI010000328.1:0-13639 GCA_031415235.1 Acidobacteriota bacterium
CGCGCTCCTTGTCCAGGTTCAGTGACGCTGTCCCGTTCGGGTTCGATTCCAACAACAGGATGCGGAGCGGCGCGCGATAAGGTCGTGGGTCGTTGGGTTGCGTGGAGTCGAGGGAGCGGACGACCAGGGTCTGCGTCGACACGGCGAGCGGGCGCTGGCCCTTGCGGCACATCAGCTCCCATGGCAGGCTGGCCACTTCTGCCATCCCAGCGCCACGCAAGTCCATCGACAGCCGGATGCGGACGCCGGCGTCCTGGCTCTCGGCGATGCTGTCGGATGCGGCCAGCATGTCTCTGGCCTCACCCTGAAACAGGGCCTCGAACAACTCGACTCCGAAATCAGTCGCGCTTCGCGAATCGAGCGCACTTCCGCCACCCGCTG
Organism: Acidobacteriota bacterium; assembly: GCA_031415235.1. Taxonomy (GTDB): domain Bacteria; phylum Acidobacteriota; class Vicinamibacteria; order Vicinamibacterales; family UBA2999; genus CADEFD01. Next base: position 382 of record JANORI010000328.1, read on the forward strand.
CAGACTCGTGCGGCGAGACAGCCGTGACCGTGCGCGTCGTCTGGGCGACGCCAAACACCACCCCGCTGAGGTCGCGCAACGCGAAGGGGAGCCGGAGTGTAGAATTGCCTACGTTGCCCTTACTCGTCACCACCCGGACCGCGTAGGCGCCGTCGGTCCCCGGTGAGATGACGACGGTAAGGTCAAGATAACTCTTCACTGGATCCTGCCTTCTGCGTATGGGTGCCACTCGTGATGCGACGGTCACTGCACAGTCACGCGCGTTCGCGCCACGAACCGGTCAGTGCGGTCCTTGACCCTGATCTCGTACCTGCCAGCCGCGCCGGGCGTGAATGCATCCCACCAGCGGCCTCCGCCGACTGCGAACTTGGTTTTCTGCGGCTTCACGATCCGCTCGTCGGCGCCCAGCAATCCCCATTCGCATACCAGCCGGTCGGATGTCGGCGCCGGCTTCCACTCCACGGCGATCGCGATCGACTCTCCGGGTCTGAACGTATCTTTGGCTTTGGCACACATGTTCGAGATCACGCTGCCGGTGGCGCAGGTGCGAAGCTCGGTGACCGACAGCGTGGTCTTCAAGACCTCGTCCAGGCCGGCCAGCGTGCCATCAGCGATCGTCAGAGCCGGGCTACCGTCGCGCACCCCCTTCGAGGCGCTCTTGTAGTCCTCCCAGATCTTCTTGCGTTCCGCGAGCGTGCGTTCAGCAAGGCTGTCGGCCTTCTTGGCCTGCTCGAACGCCGTGGCGACGCCGGCAAGCTTCGTGGCCGTCTCTTGAATCTTCCTGGCGTCTGCCTGCTCCCTCGGGCCGAACCCTTTCACCTGATCGACGTAGCCGTCGATCCATGGAAACGTCCTGTGCAGCTGCTGGTAGGCGGCGACAACGGTCGTGTCCTCCACCGTCTTGTCGTCGAAGCCTCCACGGGCCGCGAAGTAGGCCTTGGCGAATTCGTCAAGGGCGCTCTTAGACGGCACGACAATCAGCGTCCATTCGCCGTCTGTCAAGTCCGGAAAGTCGCGCAGCGTGGCCGTAATCGTGACCGGCGTCGTGCCAGGGGTCGTGCCCTTGACGGTAGCGCCAATCGTCTTCGAGTCGTCCCCAAGCGCGATCTCCGTGACCGTGACGTTGTTCGTGCTGGCCTTCCAGTCGACCGGATACTTGGCGAGCGCCTGGCCCTTGACGACGTTTCTGTCGTCATCGAGCAACTCGAGTCGCAACGTGACGTCTTTGCCCGTTTCGAGTTCGAGCGACGACGTCGACGGTTGACGCAGGAGGGCGCTCGGCTTGCCAGGCCTTCCAAGCAACGCGTAGGCCGTGTAGCCCGCGACCACTAGCGCGAAGATCCCCACCGCTGCGGCCGCCCAGCCCTTCCACGTCCAGCGCTGTGGGGGATCCGGCCTGGGGCCGTCTTGGCGGGGGGGGAGCTCAGGGTCCGGCCGCGGCGGAACCGGCGGATCGACCACCACCACGGGTTGGGCCGCCCCCTTCGCGAAGTCGAAGAGCGCCCCGTTGGGCGACCGCATGAACAGCACGGGAATCGCCCAGTCGAGGCTGTTGCGGTCTTCGAAGTACATCTGACGCCGGCCTTCCGACACGGCGGCGTCCACCGGCACGCCCTCGGCGAGGTTGGGATAGAAGCTCTTCGCCAGAGCGATCGCGAGACTGTCGGGCACGGGCCGCTGCATCGCCACGACGGCTGGCACGCCCTGGCGTACCAGGGCGCTGGCGACGCCGCCAAACGGATTGGAACCCTTCTGCGCGCTGCTCTGCGCCGTATTGCAGGCGTTCAAGAAGACCAGCCGCATGTCCTCGGACGCCTTCAGCGCGTCGCTGAAGGTATCGGCATCCACCAGGTCCTCGCCGCCGCCATCCTTGTGCATCAGCAGCACGCCCCTGCCGTCGTGGAAGTCGCCGTGGCCCATGTAGTGCAGCACATGGAAGTTCCGCCCGTCCAGCCGGCCGCGCCCCAGCGCATCGGCGACCATCTTGATGGTGGCTTTCTCGACAAACGTCAGCTCGATGCGCTTCTTCTGCACGGCATCGCTGAGCGCCTGCTTCAGGTTGTCGCGTTCCTTGTCGAGCGCCAGGTCGCCCCTGGGATTGGCCGCCACGACCATGATGCGCAGTGGCGGGTAGAGCTGCCGCACGGAGGATTTCTCCTGCACCTCGAGATAGCGGACGATTGGCGACCCGAGCTGCCGCGCGAAATATTTGTATTTCTCGCCGCCGTACAGCAGTTCCCACGGCAGCCGCGCCAGATCGGCCACCCCAGCGTCGCCGGTGTTGAGCGTGAGCCTCAAGCGCACGCCAGACGTACTGCCGGTGGCCTCGGTCATGCACTCGGCGAGCATTCGGTAGCTGTCCTGGTGTGAGAACAGCAGGTTGAAGAGGTAGTGGCCTATTTCCTCGCCGACTTCATCCTCGGGACGGGCGTCGGTGTTCCCGACCGGCGTGACCTTGCGCCCGGCGGACCCGCCGCGCGCCGCCAGGGCGCGTGACTCCAGCGCGTCGAGCAGCTCGTCGACCGTGCGTTGCAGGACGATCTTCGTCCGCATGTCGCCAGAGGCGGCCGAACTGAACTTGACGTCGAATTCGTCGCCCTGCTTCCCCGAGATTTCGATATCGAAGTCTCTGTAGTTCATGCTGGGCCGAATCCTGTCACAAGACGCGGTTCGCCGCCGAAGATTTCGCCACCGTCTGGAGCCGGATTTCAGCGCTACTCTTCAGTGTCCACGCGCGCATCAACCGGCCGTGGCAGGAGGCGGATGATGAACGCAGTTGCGCGCGCCCTGTGCGGATGCTTGATGCTGCTGGTGCTGCTGCCGCTGGCGGCGCGGGCCCAAGATTCGGCCATCGGCACGTTCACGGTGGACGGCCAGACGACCCGCTTCGGACACGTCTACGTGACGCTCTCGGCCGACCCCGCGAACCAGACGCAGAACTATCTGATCCTGCTCGTGTCCGACGTGGCCATCGCGCCGGCCGACCAGGTGCCCGGCCGTCTGCAGACGCTGGCCGGTTCCGGCGCGCTGCACGCGGTGCGCATCCGCTGGAAGCAGGGGGTCGATGACCTCAGCGTCGTGCCCTATCACGCACAGGTGGCCGGGAGCGGACGCGCCTTTCCGACCTTCGCCACCCTGAACCTCAGCGCCTACGACACGACGACCGTTATCACGGGACTGGGTGTGCTCGTACCGGCGCTGTTCACAGCGCGCACCTGCACGTAGTACGTGCCAGCCGGCACGCCGGCCACCGTCACGCCCGGAGTGGCCACGGTCACGACCGGTGCCAGCGCGCCGAGCGCAGAGCCGGCGTCGATCGCATAGCTCGAGGGCAAGCCGCCGCTTGCCGGCGCGGACCACGCGAGTACCACGGTGGCGCCCGTCACGGTCACGGTGGGCGCGATCGGCGCCGCCGGTGGCTGCACCGTGCCGTCGACCGCCAGCATCGCGTCGGGCGTGGGCGCGCTCACGCCCCACGCATTTACTGCGCGCACCCGCACCCAGTAGGTGCCCGACGGCACCGTCGCGGCAAACGACGCGGCCCTGACGTCCAGCACGCCGTAGTCGGCAGCGCCGAAAGAACTACCCGCCTCGATGCGGTACCCGCGTGCGCCTGGCGCGGGCGTCCACGACAGCCCAGCCATCTGGCCGGCGGCTAGTGCGCTCAGTGCCATCGGCGCCGGTGGCGCCGCCGCGCCCGGGCCCGCACACTCGAGGCGTGCGTCGGCCCAGTCGAGGTGATCGCTCACGGTGCCGTCGCCGCCGTCGGTCACGACGAGGCGCAGTTCGTCGGCGCCGGTGAGGTCGAGCGCGCCCGCGATCGCGTCCTGCAGTCCGGTGATGAGGCCGCTGCGCACCACGGGCACGCCGTCCACCCAAATCTCCACCGTGACCGTGCCGGCCCCTTGCTCTTCATCGTCAAGCCCCACCGACGTGGAGAACGTCGTACACGCGCCGTTCAGATGAAAGCGAAGGTCGGCGGGCGCCCGCACGCCGAGCCCTTTTGCGAAGGTGATGCCGCGAATCGTCAGCGGACCGCCATCGCCAGCGGCGGCTGCACCGGCACTGCGATCCCGCTCCACGGGACCGGCGCCGTTGACCGCGCTCGTCCACGTCAAGTCGCTCAGATACGACACACCCGGCGGCGGCACGAAGCGTGCCGTGTAGGTCGTATCCACGCTGCCCACGGTGATGGTGTGCTGACGCGCCGCGCCGCTCGACCAACTGGCAAACGACAGGCTCTGCTGGGGCGACGTGGTGGCCACCGACATCTGGCTGCCGACCACGGCGGCGAAGGTCGCCGGTGTCAGACGCCGCGTCTCGCCGAAGATCACCTGCAGGCCCGGCGGGTCGCTCAGCAGCGTGATCACCGCCAGCGCAGGATGCACGTCAATCGACGTGCTGCTCGTGAGGCCGTTGCTGTCGGTGGCCGCGAGCGTGAACATGAGGAAGCTGTCGGCGCCGTGGTCAGGCGCGGTCAGCGTCCCGGCGGCACCCGCCGCGGTCGTGAGCGGATGGGTGTGGCACACGCCGCCCGGGCAGTGCCGCACGAACACCGACCAGCGCAAGCTCGACGGGGGGAGTGGGCCATCTTCGGTATCGGTGGCGACGCCGGTGAAGGCGATCGCGTCGCCTGCCCGGAACGTGGTCGTCCGCAGCGGCGTGAGGATCACCGGCACGGGCGGATGGTTGACCACGGCCGAGGCCACCGTGAAGCTCCAACTGAACGGCGCCGTCATCGTGTTGCCAGACGGATCGGCGATGCCGCCCAGGCCGCCCGCGAGCGTGGCGGTGTACCGTGTGCCGGACACGAGCGGCGACGCCGGGATGAGCGACACTCGACGCGACGACGCGTCGTACGCCACCGTCGCACTCACCGGCGCGGTCGTCGTCGCCTCCACCAGCGTGACGGTGGCCGGGCCGACCGAACCAGGATCGAGTGCCTCCGAGAAACTCGCCGACACCGCTACGTCGGCGGGCACGGCCACGGCGCTGGCCACCGGGCTGACCACCGTGACCACGGGAGCGCGAAGGTCGCCGCCGGGGCGCGTGCAGTCCAGCTGCGCGTCGGCCCAATCGACGTGGTCGCCGAGTGCACCGTCGCCCGCGTCGGTCACGACCAGGCGCAGCTCGGTCTTGCCGGTCACGTCGAGTTCGCCGCTGAGGGGCGCGGTGCCCCCCGTGATCACGCCCGAGGCCCCGACGAGCACGCCGTCGAGCCAGACCTCGACGGTGACGGTGCCGGCCCCGGAGGTCTCATCGTCTACGCCCACGGTGGCGCGAAACGCGGTGCACAGGCCGCCAAGCGGGAAGCGGATATCGGATGGGGCCTTCACGCCGAGCCCCTTCGCGTACGGCGTGCCGCCGAGCGTGAGCGTGCCGCCGTCGCCGCCATTGGCGGCGCCGTGACTGCGGTCGAATTCCACCGCCCCCGCGCCGTTGGTCGCCATGCTCCACGTCGCTGGCGCGTCGCCCAGATAGATCGTCTCGGTCGGTCCGGTGTCAGGCGTATGGCGAATGCGCCGCAGCTCCCCGCCGTGCACTGAGAGATACATGAGGCCGTCGGCGGTCGTCTGCACGTCGACGGGGCCGTTCACGCCGGTTGCGAAGCCCTTGATCGGCGAGGCCGCCGTGTCGGCGTCGTCGACGGTCACGTACGACAGCGTGTTGCGCACGAAGTCGCCGAAGAAGAACGCGCCCCGGTAGATGTCGGGCAACGTCGAGCCAGTGTAGAACGCGCCGCCGGTGATCGAGGCCGAGCCGGTCAGGTGCGGGTAACCCGCGATCGCATTGGCCACGGCCGCGGGCCCCTGAGCCACAAGCGTCTGGCACTCGGCCAGTGGCTGATAGGCGGGCTGCTGCGCCGGACCTTCGTAGCAGGGCCAGCCGTAGTTCAGGCCAGGACGTGCGACGTTCACTTCCTCGAACAGTCCGGCGCCCACATCCGACACGTAGGGACGCCCGGTCGAGGGCCGGATGGTGAAGCGGAACGGATTGCGGAAGCCGTACGACCACACCTTCGAACGGACGGCGTCGGCGTCACCAGTGAAGAACGGATTGTCGGAGAGCCCGCGGCCGTCGCGGCCGATCCGGATCAATTTGCCCGCCAGTGTGTCGAGCCGCTGCGTGCGCAAGGCGCGCGGGTCCATCGTCGTGAAGCTCGAGGCGTCGCCGGTCGCCACCCAGAGGGCGCCGTCGGCGCTGAACCGGATCGCGCCGCCGTTGTGTGACGGCCCATCGGCCGGAATGCAGTCGGCGCCGGCCGGCAGCAGCAGGCAGCTGGCGCCACCCGCGCCGCCGAGCAACACGACTTCCGAGGCCATCGACGCCGAGTCACCGGTGGCGGTGACGCGCACGAGCCGCGAGGTCTTCGGGCCGCTGTAGGTGAAGGGGTCGTCCTCGTACACGTAAAAGAGATAGACGTAGCCGTTGGTTGCAAACGCCGGATCGGCGGCGATGCCGAGCAGCCCGCGGTCCCAGTAGTCGTTGACGCGCGTGCGCAGGTCGAGAAACGCATCGGGAAGGACGGTGCCGTTCCTGATGACGCGCACCACCCCGGCTTTCTCGGCCACGAGCACCCGCCCATCGGGCAGCGTGGCCAAGGCGACCGGCACGGTGAGGCCGCCGGCCAGCAGCTCGTCGATGAAGCCGTACACCAATTGCTGCCCTGACGCCGTGCGGCCCAGCAGGCCCACGAGCACCAGGACGAGGGCAACCCGTCGGCGCCAGCGCCTGGCGGGCGCATCGCGGCGGGTGCTGGCTGGCAACGGAGCGAGGGAAGCCATGGTTGGGATTATGGGGCCAGCCGCGCCAGGATCAGCGCTGCTGTGTGACGACGACGCGTCCGGCCCTGGCCACTGCCATGGCCGAGGGTCCCAGTGCGGCGGCGCCCGCGTCGTCGGTGAACACGAAGAAAGCATCGTCCTGGCTGGACGGCGGAGCGGAAAACACGAAGGCCACGTCGCCGTCCACCGTGACCGGCACGCCACGTTTCCGAAGTTGCAGCACGACGCCCGCCGACTCCGGCCACACGCCACCGTCGATGCGAAACCGCGGGTGCGCAGCGCCGTCGGACCGGATCCGCGCCTCGACGGCATCGGTCAGGTCGCGTACCTGACGCGTAGACATCGCAGTGGGCGCGCGCTGGTCGTGCGCCGCCCCCGCCAGAGTGCGGATGCCGTCGCCGGCCACCAGCGCCACAACCGCCATGGTCGTCACGCGTGCGATGCGCACACCGCGATCGCCGACAGTGGTCCGAGACCTGGTGAGGATGGCGATTGAACCGCCGACAGTGGTCCGAGACCCGGTGAGGACGGCGATTGAACCGCCGACGGCGACGCTCCAGTTCAGTGCCGCCACCGCCGACAGCCAGAATGTCAAATAGTCGCCGACCGGTCCGCGCACGCGTGTGACCGATGCCAGTGCGACCAGCACGACGGTTACACCCAGCACTCCGAGCGCGGCCAGCATGGGCCGGCGGGTGCGCCGCGCCCCCCACACCACCGCCATGAGCCAGACGACCTGCAGGAGCGCCAGCGAGACGATCAGGGCGCCCGGCGCGGCCAGGGGGGCGTCGCCCACGGGAATCTCCAGGCCTGGCCGGAGGACGGCACTGACGTGTCCGCTCCACGACGCGAGCGCCACCGACCATGGCACCGAGGCAGCAGGCTCCAGGAAGAACGTCGCGAGGCCGCCCAGATTGCCGGGCCAATGCCGCACCGTGTCGAACACGGGCAGCGCCCAGGCGGCCGCGAGCACGAGCGCCGTGATTGCCAGCGTCCTGCTGCGCAAGGCTCCGGCGTGCCCGTCAGCCGCGGGGCGGTCGCGCCACGCCATCAGCAGCGACAGCGCCGTGACCGCGACCACGCACGGCGCCACCGACACGTGCGTCTGCACCAGGAACGACGCGACCAACACGAACCAGGGCAGCTGCTTCCAGCGTCCACACGCGAGCCCCGCGCCCAGCACGACGAGCAGCGTCATCGGCAATACGACGACGAGCGGATTCCAGAAGTCCGTCGAGAGCGGGTGGAGCCGCAGCGTGTATGCGCCGAGGGCCAACGCCGCGCACAGGCTCACCGCCGCCGGCGTGAATCGTGCCAGCAGCGCCAGCACGGCGCCGAGGCTCACGACCGACAGCGCGAGTGCGCCCGCCTCCATGCCTAGAGTCCGCTGCCCGCTGGCGAGGTACCACGGCAGCTCCCAGTAGAAGAAGAGCGGCCCAGGATGGTGCCAGACGAAGCGCGAGTACGGCCCGAGCGGCCACGGCGTCTCGGACGCGTACAAGGTGTACAGCTCGAGCACGGCGTGGTCGCCGGTCGGATGGGTGGGCGCCGTCGCACGCAGGGCGAGTCCGCTTGCCACCAGCGCGACGGCCGTCACGACGGCCACGGTCACCATCGGGTGCGGGCGTCGTGTGGACCGGAACACGCGTCCGGCATCGACCACCTGGTCTGTCATCTCCTGCCGGAAGTGTAACGCACCGCCGCGACCGCGCCACCCGAATGCCTGGCGTCATGGGACTTGTTCGAGGGGAGCCCCGCGGCGCTCTTGGCCTCGACCGACAGCCACCTGCAGGAATGTCTGGAGAACACGCTGCCGCCGTGGTAGCTGTTGCCGGCGCGCCATGGACGTGAAAGCACTGGCGGAAGGATTGGCGGAGAGAGTGGGATTCGAACCCACGGTACGGTTTCCCGTACACACGCTTTCCAAGCGTGCTCCTTCAACCACTCGGACATCTCTCCGTTCAAGTGGAATCGACAGTTTACCGGAGGGCGGCGAGCCCTGCAAAAGCAAACTGTGACATGACTGTGACGTGAGGTCGTGGCCGACCTCGACGATCGTCGCGGATCGCCAACATGCTGGTGTCGCGCCCTCACGATGGAACTTGCGGCCAGAGCATCGGTTGTCGGCGGTGCTGGCGGGGGGCGTCACTCGCGTAGTTGATGCCGGGGCGATCTTCTCGGACGCGCTCGGGGGGACAACCTCGATTCCCGAGGTCGTCCCCCAGGTCGTCCTCTGCTGTTGATTTCAGGCGACGTCAACCAGGGGGGAGAGATGCAGGTACTGTCGCGAGACCTCGACGCACTCAACCCGTCGTGCTCGCGGTCGATGGCGTCGGCCACGATAGGGGAACCGGCGAAAGTCGTGTTGAACTCCCGCCAAATCCGTCCAGTCAGCCACGACCGCTGCAAACTTCAACGCCAGAGCTGCATCAATGATCGCGGGTGCGGACTGGCATCGACGCGTTTCCGTCTGCCCGCTGCGACAAGACTCGCGTTGACGTCCATGCCCAATTCGGGCATGATTCTGCCCATATTGGGCATCAAATCCGGCTTCCGCTCCGATCGCAAGGGCCTGGCGGATGCGCTGTTCACGAAGACACAGCAGCGCGTCTTCGGTGTGCTTTTCGGCCAGCCCGAGCGTAGCTTCTATGCCACCGAGCTGATTCGAGACGCCGGCACGGGCTCTGGGGCAGCCCAGCGCGAACTCGCCCGGCTCGAAGCAAGCGGGCTGATTGTGGCCCGACGGATTGGCCACCAGAAGCACTACCAGGCGAACGCCGCGTCACCCCTGTATTCGGAACTGCGAAATATTGTGTTGAAGACGGTCGGTCTCGCGGAGCCGCTGCGCGGTGCCCTGAAGCCCTTGTCGAAGGCGATTCGCGCGGCCTTCGTATACGGTTCAGTGGCCAAGGCGACCGACCAGGCGGCAAGTGACATCGACCTGATGATCATCAGCGATAGCCTAACTTACGGCGACGTCTTCGGCGCCCTCGAGCGGGTCACGCGCACCGTGGGTCGGAAAGTCAACCCCACGGTGTACACGGCCGCCGAGTTTTCAAAGCGCGCCCGGACGGAAAACGCGTTCGTGACGCGGGTGCTCGAGCAGCCGAAGCTCTGGGTAATTGGATCGGAAAATGACCTCCCCATCGCCGCTTGAGCGCCTCGCGGGTCCGGGAAACGTTCTCGCAAAGGAACCTCCTGATGCGAAGGAGTTTGCAGGTCTCGTCCGTTCGGGCCTGGCGCGGCTGAAGGACTCGGAGAACGACGCGAACTCGCTGGACAGCAGGTTCGACCTTGCCTACAGCGCCGCTCACGCACTCTGTCTGGCGGCACTGCGGCACCACGGATTCCGGCCGTCCAAGCGGTACATCGTCTTTCAAGTGCTGCCGGACACGCTTGGCTTGGGGCCGGAGGTCTGGCGAGTCCTGTCGAAGTGTCACGACATGCGGAATCGGACCGAGTACGAAGGGGCACTCGATCTCGACGACCGGCTGGTCTTGGATCTGATCAGCGCTTGTCGCAAAGTCGCGGAGAAGGTCAGACGTCTGACGGCGAAACCATAGGTGTTGAACATGGCTGTCCCTGATTTTCAGACCTTGATGCTCCCCCTGCTGGAACTTGCTGGTGACGGTCGGCAACACACCAGCGCGGAAACGGTGGAGTCGCTCGCGCAACGATTCCAGCTCTCCACCGATGACCGGGGGCAGTTGCTGCAGAACGGGCAGCCTCGGTTCAACAATCGCGTCGGTTGGGCCACGACTTATCTCAAGAAGGCGGGGCTCCTCCAGGCCGTTGGACGCGGACGCTTTGAGCTGACGGATCGCGGTAGGGATGTTCTCGCCACCAATCCAGACGCTATTGACAGTGCTTTCTTGGAAAGCCGTTTTCCAAGGTTGTGGAATTCAGGAAGGCCCGCCCAAAGACCGATGCTCAGGGCGAAGACGGGCCGGCGGACTTCAACGCTGATGGCACGTGGAACCAGCGAGAGGGGATCGAAGAGCGAGTTCGCCAGACGATGGAGGTTTCGATCCCAGACGAGCCGACGCGGCTGGCGGCCTTGCACTTTGTTGCCTCCGCGATCGAAAACGCAGACGAGGAGCGCAGTGATGCGTGGTGCCTCCGCGAAACCGGTAAGGGACTTCGCCTCACGACCGGCCGTCTGATTGCCTGCGAGGTCTCCCGCTCGAAAATGCGCGTGAGCGTGATCGGACCTGTTAGTGACGAGGTGCGCATCGCTCTTTGTTCGGACCCCGAGACTGACGAAGAGTTCAAGAAACTGCCTGGAGGGCTGCTAATTTCGCTCCCCGCCGAGCATGCACCCAAGGTGCAAGAACTCTTGAGCGATGGATTCAACAGCTTTGTTGATATGGCGATGGCACGGGTCCGCAGACGGGTCAGTCTTGAGGATCATGTCCCCGAGGCGGTCGCCTACATCGCAAGCGTCGTGGGGCGTGAGTTACCCCAGCCAGACCCGCTGACCGAGTCACAGGATCCCGCGCAGCTGGACGAAGACCTGGACGAGGACGATGCCACCGCTTCGAGAGAACCAAGAGTTCGCGGGCGTGCGCCAATCTTCGAGCATGGTCAGCGCTCGATTGCCTCGCTGGTAAGCGACATCGAGCGCGAGGTGATCGCCCTGCCAGACTTGCAGCGGCCCTTCGTGTGGGAAGACACCAAGGTCCGCGATCTCCTCGACTCACTCTTCGTTGGCTTTCCGGTGGGGACGCTCGTCCTCTGGCACACGTCCAGCGACAAAGAGGCGCGTGCACTCGGAGCGGAACGACCAGGTCTTCGAGCCACGACCTTGGTTATCGATGGCCAGCAGCGTCTCACTTCTCTCTATGCGGTAATGCGGGGCGTCGAGGTCGTCGATAAAGACGGCTCAACGAGGGAGATCTCGATCGCATTTCGGCCGCGTGACGGGCGATTCGAGGTTGCCGATGCGGCCATTCGCAATGACCCAGCGTTCTTACCAAATGTAACCGAACTGTGGAGCGGTACCCGTCCCAAGCCGCAGCTGCGGCGCGACCTGATCAACGCACTACGCGACAAGGGGCGCGCCATTGACGAGACATACGAGGACGCCGTTGAGCGCAATCTTGATCGCGCCCATTCGATCGCGGACTACAGGTTTCCGACAGTCGACATCCGCAAGACCGCCACGTCGCACGACGAAGAGGCTACAGAGGAGGACGTCGCCGAGATCTTCGTGCGCATCAACAACCAGGGAACACGGCTGGGCCAAGCCGATTTCGTCCTAACGCTGCTGTCCGTGTATCACGGCGAACTGCGCGATCGGATCGAGGAGCGCTCCAGGACGATGTCCAGCAAGAAGCGCGTACCCGCTTCACCGGCGCACAAGTCCCGAAGCAGCGACTCCTGGCGGCTGTCAGCCAGATCGCACCGGTCCGTAACGAGATCGCCCACGTCCGCGAGATCGATCAAGACCGGCTCCTTCGCGCGAGCGTTGCCTGCGCCGACGTTTTGGAGATGTTGAAAGGCAGGTCATGACTGTCCAGGATCCCCTCGCTTCGACCGAGCGCAGGCCAGAAGACACGGCATCGCAAGTGAATGCGGCCCTGGCGTTCATCGGGAGCCGGAAGGCGCTCTGGAGGCAAGGGGCGACTCCGCAGAGCCGCCCCTGGACGTTCGCTTCGAGTCTAGAACCGCGCCAGTATCGTCAACTGCGCCGCGCGTGCTGCTTGCTGGTTGCGAAGCGCAAGGTAGTTGGCGGTGTTGAACACTTCGTTGGCGCCGCTGTAGTTGTACTGGGTGTAGTCGCCGTTGTTCATCACGTTGAAGAGCGATAGCCCCACCACGGCCTCACGGGAACCACCGAGCTTGACGGTCTTGTTGAGCGTGAGGCCCAGCGTCTTGATGGGCGGCGCCTGCTCCTGCCCCTCGCCGCGCGTGGCGTTCACGAACCGCATCCGTGTGGACAACGGGTTGCTCTGCGTCGTGCCGTTGGCCAGGCGCACGGTCGTGGGTCCAAACACCGCCAGTTGCGGATCGCCGACTGCCAACTGGTTCACGATCGGGCCCGACCACGGGCCCGCCAGGATCGTGTAGCTGGCGGCCAGCGTGATGTCCCACGGCGCGATGTAGGAACCACCGAAGCGCATCGAGTACTTCTGCCACGTCGGACCGTAGGTATGCACCGTCGTGCCCGTCGCAATCGGCAAGCTGTTCTCTTCGTTGTTGCCCCGGGGCATGTAGAGCAGCGTGTCGCTCGGGAACGTGCTCGGCTGAATGAACTTCGCCGGGTCGGTCGGGTTCCACGTGCCGCCGAACTTCTGCCACTGCCGGTTGATGCCCGCCATCATCTGGAAGTTGTTGGACATGTTCTTGGCGACCGTCACCTCGAGCGCGCGGTAGTCCAGCGTGCTCCAGGAGTTGTTCTGCTGCTGGAACACGATGCCGCGGTTCGGATCGACGGCCCCGAAGCCGCCGAACGGCTGGTTCGGTCCGCTCGG
>JANORI010000329.1:0-4610 GCA_031415235.1 Acidobacteriota bacterium
GAGGCGCTGATGGGTGACGGCCGCGCGCTGCAAGCCGGCACGTCGCACAACCTCGGCCAGAACTTCGCGAAAGCGTTCGAGATCCAGTTCCAGGGCCGCGACAAGACGCTGCGGCATGTGTGGACGACCTCATGGGGCGTCTCGACGCGCCTCATCGGCGGCGTCATCATGACGCACGGCGACGACAGTGGTCTCATCCTGCCGCCAGGCGTGGCGCCGTGGCAGGTGGTCATCATCCCGATCCCGCGCGGCAACTGGAAAGAGACCGTGTTGCCGGCGTGCGAGGCGATCCGCGACGAGCTCAAGGCTGCGGGCATCCGGGTGCGGTTGGACGACGACGAGAGCCAGACGCCCGGGTGGAAGTACGCCGAGTATGAAATGCGCGGCGTGCCCCTGCGCCTCGAGATCGGTCCCAAGGACCTCGAGAAGAAGTCGGTGTTCTCCGCCAGGCGCGACACGCGCGCGAAGGCCGCGTTGCCGATGGAGGGGCTCGCCGGGCACGTCAAGGTGTTGCTCGACGACATTCAGGCGTCTCTGCTGGCCAAGGCGCGTGCCTACCGTGAGGCGCACACGTCGTCGACGGAGTCGTACGACGAGTTTACGCAAACGATGGAAGGGCGGCCGGGTTTCGTGGTGTCGCCGTGGTGCGGGTCGGACACGTGCGAAGCCGAGATCAAGGCCGACACGCAGGCCACGATCCGGAACATCCCGTTTGGGTCGGAGCCGCCGACCGCGCCGTGCATCAAGTGCGGCAAGCCTGCGGAATACAGCGCCTGGTTCGCGAAGGCGTACTGACGCTTGTCAGCGGCTAGCCGCTAGCCCGCGTCATCGTCGGTCCGGCGCTTCTTCTGGAAGAGCCAGGCGACGCCGATGCTGACCACGTAGAGCACGAGCATCGGGGCGGCTGTGACCGTCTGACTCACCGGGTCGCCACCGGGCGAGGCGATGGCCGCCACGACGAAGATGATCAGCACCGCGTACTTGACGTTGCGAGCCAGAAAACCAGCCGTCACGAGACCCATCCGCGCCAGCACCATGACGAGCATCGGCAATTGGAACATGACGCCCATCGCGAGGAGCAGCCAGGCATACATCGAGAACACGGGCGCGATGCGCGGCAGGAATCGAACTTGTGACGTCTGGAAGCTGGCGAAGAACTGAAACGCCATCGGGAAGGCCAGGTAATGCGAGAACGCCGCGCCGGCCGCGAAGAGGCCGCTCGAGAACACGACGAACGGCACGGCCAGTTTCTTCTCGTTGGCATACAGCCCGGGGGCGATGAACAGCCAGACCTGCAGCATCACGTACGGCGACGCGATGAGCAGGCCAAGGATGGCCGCGATCTTGATATAGAGAAAGAACTGCTCTCCCGGCTCGGTGAACACGAACTCCGCGCCGGGCGGAAGCGTCGCCACGAGCGGCCGCATGACGAACTCCTGCGCCTGCTGGGCAAAGGCAAACGCCGCCACGAAGCCGCCGAGCAACGCCACGATCGCGTGGGTGAGCCGCTTGCGCAGCTCGTCCAGGTGATCGAGGAAGCTCATGCGCCCGTCGAGATCGTCCTCGGGGTCGGGTGGCTCGGTCGAGCCGCCCTCGAACTGTCCAAGCGGCTGGCCCTCGAGGGCGTCAGATTTCCTGAAGGGTACGAGTGCCACGTGCGGTCTAGCTGCCGCCTTCGCCCCGTGACACGGGCTGCCCGTGGGTGCCGTCGGCGTCGAGCACCTCGACCGGCGGGGTTACCACGGCAGTGGTCTTGGCGCGCTCGTCCTTCTGCTCCTCGAGCTTGATCTCCTGCTCGAGCGTGTTCTGCAGCTCAGTCGAGGCCTTCTTGAACTCGTTGATGCTCTTGCCGAGCGACTTGCCAAGTTCTGGCAGCTTCCGGGGCCCGAAGATGATGAGGGCGATCACCAGGATGATGACCAGTTCCGGCATGCCGATCGATCCGAACATCGCGAACTCCAAGGCAATGGACGGGGCCCGTGGGGCGCCCGCCGTTTCGACGGCACACCCGATGGCGTTTGCCGCAATCCTCAGTATAGGCTCGTTGCCCCCAGCGTCAAGCGGTCGCGAGACTCTGTGCCGCGGCAAATCATTGCTGTAGAGACGGGGTCCCGCGGTAGGATCCGAGTATGCGGACCTCCAGATTCTTGACCGTGGCGACGCTTGCGGTGCTGCTCTCGGCTGGCCTCGGCGGCGTGATCGGCCGGAGTGCGCTCGCCACGGAAGACCGCGTGCCCGCGCACTACAAGGCCTTCACCGCCGCGCTGGCCGCCATCGAATCCGAGTACGCGGAACCCGTCGAATCCGACCGGCTCGTGTACGGCGGCATCAACGGCATGCTGCAAACGCTCGATCCGCACTCGAACTTCATGGATCCCAAGACCTACGCGCAAATGCGCGAGCGTCAAGAGCAGCGCTATTACGGGCTGGGCATCACCATCCAGTCGCTCGATCGCAACATCACCGTGGTGCGGGTGTTCGAGGGCTCGCCGGCGCACCAGAAGGGGCTCCGCCGCGGCGACGTGATTGCCAAGACCGGCGACCAGGATCTCACCGGCTGGACGACCGATCAGGCCGTGACCAAGCTGCGCGGGCCGAAGGGCACATTCGTCAACATCTCGCTGCGCCGTCCCGGCATCACCGAACTGCTCCCGATGGACGTGATGCGCGATCAGGTCTCGATTCCAAGCATCCCGGCGCATTTCATCACGAAGGGCGATGTCGGGCTCATCCGGCTGGAAGACTTCGCCGAGCACACCGACGACGAACTTGGCGAGGCACTCGACGCTCTGCGCGGGCGGGGCATGAAGCGGCTCGTGCTGGACTTGCGCGGCAATCCCGGTGGACAGCTGGATCAGGCCATTCGCGTGTCGAACCGGTTTCTGGCGCGCGGCGAGCTCATCGTCTATACGCGCGGCCGCGTTGACAACTCCGACGAGGACTACCGCGCCACGCGCCAGAGCGATTTTCTCGACGTGCCGATGGTGGTGCTCGTGAACCGCAACAGCGCCAGCGCGTCTGAAATCGTGGCAGGGGCGCTGCAGGACCACGACCGGGCGTTGGTCGTCGGCGAGACGACGTTTGGCAAGGCCCTGGTGCAGTCGGTGTACCGGGTGAGTCAGGGCGCGGGTCTGGCGCTCACGACCGCGCGCTACTACACTCCGAGCGGCCGGCTCATCCAGCGTCCCTGGGACGGCGCGTTCGACGAGTACCTGACCTACACGATGCGCGACCAGTCGACGCGTCAGCACTCCGCCGACGAGATGAAGCTGACCGACGGGGGCCGAAAGGTCTATAGCGGCGGTGGCGTCGAGCCCGACGAGCGCTTCGACGGTCCGGTCGAGGGATTCAACCCCTCGCGCTTCGGCCGCTCGCTTTACGGCCGCCAGCTCTTCGCGGGGTTCGCCGAGCGGTTCTACGACAAGCACGATACGCGACTTGGCAACGTGGCCCCCGGCCGGACGGCGGTCGAGAAGGACTTCGCCGTGGACGACGCGATGCTGGACGATTTCAGAAAATACGCCGAGTCCAAACGCGTCAAGATCGACGAGGCGGCGTGGACCGCCGACCGCGGTTTCATCAGTGCGATGGTCCGCTTCGAGATCGATTCGGCGGTCTCCGGCCTGGGTGTGGCGCGCCGCCGTCTGCTCGAGGTCGACCCCCAGGCGCAGCACGCACTGGGCCTGTTTCCGAAGGCCGAGACGCTGCTTACGCTGGCGAAGGTCAAGACCACCCGTTCAGGGCAGTAACCCCAAAATGTAGGGGGTCCGGAATCGCCTTGCCACACAGGTAGGGCCTTGCTAGACTGGCCCGCAGTCTGGTCCAGCACGGGCTTCCGCCCACATTCCGCTGGGTCGTTGCGGGTTTCCATGCGCCTCGATCGTCTTCAAATTTCAGGTTTCAAGTCCTTCTCCGACCGGTCGGAGCTTGCCTTCGACGGCGGCGTCACGGCGATTGTCGGCCCCAACGGGTGCGGCAAGAGCAATGTCGCCGATGCGCTCACCTGGGTGCTTGGCGAACAGAGCGCCAAGAGCCTGCGTGGCGACAAGATGGAGGACGTCATCTTCGGCGGCAGCGATGCCCGGAAGCCCACCGGCGCGGCCGAAGTGCGCCTGCGCCTGAGCGGCGTGCCGTTGCCGCCGCCTGCGCCCAACGGACACACGCGCGAGGCCAGTCACGGCCTCGAGATTGATCCGCAAGACGCGCTCGACCTCCTCGACCCGGTGCAGGCCGTCCGCGACGTCGAAGTGACGCGGCGGTTGTACCGCTCGGGTGAGAGCGAATATCTGATCGACGGCGCCCAGTGCCGCCTGCGCGACGTGCACGAGCTGCTGATGGACACCGGCCTGGGCGCCAAGGCCTACTCGATCATCGAGCAGGGCAAGATCGGCATGATTTTGAGTTCGCGGCCCACCGATCGGCGTCACCTGATCGAGGAAGCCGCTGGCGTGACGAAGTACAAGTCGCGCCGCCGGGCCGCCGAATTGAAGCTCGACGCGGCCCAGCAGAACCTCACGCGCCTCGACGACATCGTCTTTGAAGTCGAGAAGCAGTGCGGATCGCTCAAGCGCCAGTCGTCGAAGGCGCGCCGCTACCAGCGCCTGCGCGAC
>JANORI010000330.1:0-6820 GCA_031415235.1 Acidobacteriota bacterium
AGCGCATCGCGCTCCTCTTCCAGGCGGATGACCGTGGCGCGCGTCGCCACCAGCACCGAGTTGAGCTTCGGCATGGTCATGCGCATCTCTTCGATGGCGTCCTGCAGCATCACCTCGGGGTCTTCGCCGACCGAGATGAAAAAGCCCATCCAGGCGCGGAACAAGCGGCTCAGCCTAGCGAACATCGGCGTCTCCTTGGGGCGGGGCGCTGGCCGACCGCGTGACGGGATTTTCCGACACGAAATGGCCAACGGCTTCGGCGATGAGGGCTTCCTCGTGCTGCTTGCGCTGCCGCCAGGTCTGCAGTTCGGCTTGCTCGGCCGCGACCTTGCGGGTGTTTTCGTCTATCTGCGCGCGCAATTCGGCGGCGCGCTTGGCTACTTCGTCTTCGAGCGCGCGGTTCTCGGCCGCGGTGGCCTCGACCAGCGCGTCGACATGCTGCTGCAGCACGCGCTCGTAGGTGTCGAGCGCGCGGTCGCGGCGCACGGCGTCCTCCACGATCTCTTCGACCGTGACGCCCGCAGCGTCCAGGGCCACGAGCACCGACTTGCGTCGCACCTCGGCCGGCAGTGCGCGGATGTGCTCGCTGCGCAGCATCTCGGCCACCTTGAGCACGGTGTAGCCATGCGCGGGCGGCGCGATCTTGGCGGAGTCGTAAACGACTGAGAGCTCGGCCGACGGCACGGGCGGGGTCGCGGACGACGGAGACGCATCACGCGCCTCGGGCACGAGATCCTCGGCCCGGCGCGGCGAGGGCTGCGGAACGGGCTGGTCGCCGCCAGGGCGGGCAGCCGCGGCTTTCGGTTCGTCGGCGACCACGAAAAAGCTGTACCAGTTCTTGCCCACGGCCCACCTCGGCTGGTCGGTGATTGTAGCAGGCTGCGGCTTACCGCAGCCGATGGAACTCCCGGGCAGCCTCCGGGGGCGCGTCGCCGAAGGCACCGCCCCAGAGCTCGGCGGCGAGCCGCCGAGGGCTCAGTCACGCCAGTCGATGACGACCCGTCGTCGGTCCGAGGAATTCACCCGCACGTTGACGATCGCGCCAGGCGCAAGCCGGCCGAGCACATCGGGACGGACGGCCTGCCTGATGGCCACGACGACCCCGTCGGTCTGCAGGCGCACGTGGAAACGAACAATCGGGTAGAACCGGTTGTAGCGCCACCCGGTCGGCTGGATGGTGATGACGGTCGCCGTTTCCGGCAGGCCGCGCGCGAGCACGTCCTCGTCGCCCGTGAACGACATGAACGCCCGAACGACGAGCGGGACTCCGACGAGCGCCACAGCGGTACACACGGCCCCGGCCGCGAGGGCCGCGCCGCGTGTCTCGGGCACGTAGAGGCCGACGCCGGCGAACACGGCGGCAAACAGCAGCAGCGAACCGCTCACCACCTTGCCCCAGAGTCTCATGTGCACCCACGCTCGTGTGTGCGTCTTCGTTGGTTTTTGTCGTAGAGCCGGTGAATACCGGTGGTGAATCGGAGACGCTCGACGGCGTCGTCACAACAGCGCGGACGAGCACCGCGCTTCCGACCACGGTCAAGACCAATCCCAGCAATCCGAAGAACGCCTTCAAGATCCACGGCCTGCGGCCCACCAGACGATGGGACGAGGGATCCTGGGCCCGAAATACGCGCCGACGCGGGCGCTCCGGCGACGTACGCCACACACCTGCTCCTTCAGCGCGGGTGACCGTCCGCCTGGCTCCTCGATGCCGCTCGAGCCCGTGGACTCGAGCCCCGCCCTACTGGCACGTCCGGCTCGCGCACTTCGTGACGCGTAGCGTGCCGGCGGTGGTGTCCCCGTGGCTGATGACGGGGAGGCCGTCGGTGCCGAGGGCGAGCGAGCTGAAGAAGCCCACGACGTTGGCGGGGTCGTCCACGGTGGCGGACGTGGCGCTGGTGCACGCCACGTCATTGCAGCGGGTCACGCGCAGCGCGTTGGCGGTCAGATCCAAGTGGCTGATGACAGCGAGACCGTCGGTGCCGAGGGCGAGGGAGGTATGGACACCCACGTTGTTGGCGGGGTCGTCCACGGTGGTGGAGGTGGCACTGGTGCAGGCCACGTTGTTGCAGTGGGTCACGCGCAGCGCAAAGGCCGTGCCGTCCCGGTGGCTGATGACGGGGAGGCCGTCCGTGCCGATGGCCAGGGAGGCGTAGACGCCCACGCTATTGACGGGGTCGTCCACGGTGGTGGAGATCGGCGGGGTGCCAATGGGCTCGCACAGCACGGTGCCGTTCGGTTGGATGCCGCGCAGATATTGTCCCGCCGGGCAGGTGCCGAAGCCCGCGGCCGCCCCGGCGATGGCTCCGGAGGTAATGGCGCCTGGTGCCAGCTGCGTTGCTGTAATTGCCCCTGCGGAAATCTGCGCGCTGGTGATCGCCCCTGCGGCAATCTGTGCGCTGGTGATCGCTCCTGCGGCAATCTGCGCGCTGGTGATCGTCCCTGGCGCAATGCCGCCGGCCGGAATGGGTCGCAGACTGCCGCCGGTGCCCGCGCCCGGCGTGAAGATGAAGCTGCCGGTGTTGCCGCCGCTGTCGCGCCACGGGCCGCCGAGGCTGGCGATGGCGATCGTGGCATCGATGTGGATCGGCGTGCCGCCCGGCGCCGTCACCGTCGTGAGGCCGAAGCCCACCGAGCCGTCGGGATTGGGAAACGCCAGCCCGACCACGCTGGCCTTGCGGGCGGCGCCGCACAGGTCGTCGGTGCCGTCGATGTGGTACTGCGCGCCCACCTGCACCACACTCACCGTCAGGACGTTGCAGAACGGCTGCAACTGCCAGCGAAAGGTGCCGAGCACGGTGCCCTGCGCCTGCAGCGCCGGGCGGGTGAGGATGAGCAGGCCGATGGCGAGCGCGAACGTGAGTCGGGCCAGGCGTTGGGTCATATGCGTGTCCTCGTTCGACGCGGGTGGCGCGGGTGCTACTGCGTCGGCGCGGCGGCGCCCAGCGCCGCGAGCTTGCTGAAGTCCACCTTGGCGGCGAAGGCGTGGAGCTGCTTCACGTCGGTCAGGCGGTCGCCTTCAACCGACACCAGGAAGCGCTTGGCCACCACGATGTTGACCTCGCCTTCTTTCCGTTTGTCGCTCCACTTCTCGAAGCCTGGGTTCCCCGACACGGTCGTCGACTTCTCGTAGCCGTCATCGGTTTCCTTCTCGTAGCCCGCGGTGAGGAACATCGCCCACGGCGCCACGAGGAGCTGGTTGAAGGCCGAGTCGACGATCTTGACCTCGATCTCCTGGTCGCCGTTCTTGTAGCGCACCTCGGTTTGCGAGAACGCCACTGGCGCGGTCATGCGCTCGCCCTTGGGCTTGTCCATCGTCCAGCCAGACACGTCGGGGAACGCGGTCTGGAGGTCGCGGAAGCTCACCGGGTCGGCAGCCTTGCCGCCGGTGGCACCGCCCATGGCGGCCGCCATGCCCTGCATGGCTTTGGCGAAGTCTTCCATCCCCTTGGCGGCCTGGTCGCCCACCGGGGCGGCTTGCTGCGCGGCGTTGGCGGCGGCTTCGCCGGCCTTGGCCATTTCAACGCCTGCTTTGGCAGCGGCCGTGGCCGCTTCAGTGAGGGCGGCGGCGGCCTTCTCCTCTGGTGACGGGCCACCGCAGGCGGCCGACAGGATGGCCGAGAGCCCCAGAGCGATTCCGAGAGTCAGACGCTGACGCATACAGGTGTCCTCCGCCACCGCGAAGGCGGTGATGACTGGTGTGTGTGGATAGTAGCGCGAGATCCCGCTGCGTCCCGTCACGCAAAACCGCGCCAGGGCGTGTCAGCCAGGGGCTCTGGGGCCGGTGATTCAAGAACCGGGTGAGGCTGCCGATTCGCTCCGCATGACGACCCTGCGTCTGTGGGTGAGCCGTACCGCGCGACCAGTGCTGCTGGCTGGAGCGTTCTTGGTGTTTGCCTCGCTGTCGCCGCTGGTCGCCGCGCCAGACCCGGCGCCGGCGTCGGTCAGTCCGTTGGCCCGGCTCAAGGCCGGCAACGACCGCTACGTGAAGGGCACGATGACGCCAGTGAACACCGGTGCCGTCGCGCGCCAGGCCTTGACCGGCGACCAGCATCCATGGGCGATGGTGCTGTCGTGCGCGGATGCCCGCGTGCCACCCGAGTTCGTCTTCAACGCGGGTCTCGGCGAGCTGCTCGTCGTGCGCACCGCTGGTGCCGTAGTGGACAAGGCCGTCACGGCCACCCTGGAGCACGGGAGCGAGTACCTGCACATTCCGTTGCTCGTCGTGATGGGCCACGAATCGTGCGACGTGGTGAAGGCCGCGGTCGAGTCGTCGCCGGTCGAGGGGCCGAACCTCGAGTACGTGGCCAAGGCCATTCGCGCGGGCGCGACGCGCACGACGGCCGAGCAGAAGGAACTGCGGGCGGCCATCCTGGCCAACGTGGAGCAAGTGATCAACGATGCGATGGCGGGCAGCCTGATCCTGCGCCAGGCCGCCGCCGCCGGCCGTCTGCAAGTGGTTGGTGCGTATCACGACCTCGGCACCGGCGCCGTGGTCTTCTCCGAACCGGTCGGCGCGACCGCCACGACCGCACCGGCGCACAAGTAGCGCCATGCCGATACTCGGTCTCGCGACGGCCCTGCTGTGCGTGGCCACTCATGCCGCCGCGCAGTCACACGAGCCGGCACCCAAGGCGGGCGCGACACCGCCCGCGGCGGCGACAGCGCCCGCGCCGGCGACGAAAGGCGATGACGCACACGCCCCGTCAGCCCACGGCGGCGCCCAGCCGCCCGCGGAAACCGCGAAGAAGGGGCCCACCGTCTCGCGGGTTTCGAGGTCACCGAAAGCAACTGCCGACGACGCACCGACACCACGCGCCGAGCCTCCGGGCAGCCACGGCGGCGGCACGAAGGCCGGCGGCGCCCACGTAGCATCAGGCGGTCGACCCAAGAGCGGAGGGCCGGCACTCGCAACTGAGAGGTCAAAGCCGGTCGTCTCGGGCGCGGAACGTATGATGGCCAAGCCAGAACCCGCCCGGGATCATGGCGCCGCGCCTGGGCCGCTCGGTGCGCCCACCACGGTCTCGCACGGCGTTGCTCCGGCACCTGCCGCGCCCGACACGCCGGCGGCCGCTCCTGCGGCCGTAGTCAAGACGCCGGGCGCGAAGGGACCGGTCAAGCTCGCCACGGTGCATGGCCGCCTCGCCGCAGCGCTGGCCGAATTCCGTCCCGAGTCGCATGGAGGCGAGCGCGACAAAGACGCGCACGTGAGGGGCGGATCGCACGCCAAAGGCGCCGAGCCCGCGCGTCCTCGCATCGCGCTGACCTGGCCGAAGGCCCGCTGGCGCGTCGAGTGGCCTGATGCCGACCGCGTCATGGTGGCCTGGCCTGAGTAGCCCTCCGTGCGCCGCACTGACACGATCCGTGACACGGGACGTCAGTTCGGTCAGGGCCGCCGTCCCGCGGATCGGCGCGATCGGGGCATTTCCTTAGGCAAATCGCCCTGACCCCGCGGTCATCCGTGCGGCAAGCTCTTTGCGACTGACCCACGGCAATGCGCACCCATGCCGCACGCTTGCTCGCTGCCGCCCTGGCCATCGCCACGGGCGTGACGCTCCTGGCCCAGTCCTCGCCCGCCGCGGTCGGCGGCGCCCTGCCGGCGCTCTTTCCAACCGACAACTGGTGGAATCAGGACGTGAGCCAGGCGCCGGTCGCCCCGGAGTCGGCCGCGCTGATCGCCTTCATCAACAACGGCGGCTCCCGGCGTTTGCATCCCGACTTCGGGGGCATCGCCGCACCGAACGAGATCTACGGCATCCCGTACGTGGTCGTGGCCGGCGACCAGCCCAAGCGGCAGGTGCAGTTCTACTACGACGACGAAAGCGACGGCGTCGGCGTGCCCTTCTATCCGATACCCGATCAAGCCATCACGCAGCCGTACTGGATTGAAGGCGGCGCACCGGGAAATCAAGCGCCGGGCGGCGACCGCCACATGCTGATTGTCGACAAAGGCAACAAGCGCCTGTACGAACTCTTCGACCTGCGCTGGGATGGCACCAAGTGGACGGCGGGCTCCGGCGCGTACTTCGACCTTCAGACCAATGCCCGCCGCCCCAGCGGCTGGACCTCTGCCGACGCGGCGGGCCTCGCGATCCTGCCCGGCCTCGTGAAGTACGACGAGGTGTACGGCCCGGGCGAGATCACGCACGCGTTTCGCGTCACCGTACGCGCCACGAGCAGCTACTACGTGTGGCCGGCGTCGCACGTCGCCGGCAGCACTGTCTCGGCGCCGCCCAATGGCACGCGGCTGCGCCTCAAGGCATCGAAGGACATCTCGGGCTTCACGCCGGAGATGCAGAAGATCTTCCGTGCGATGAAGAAGCATGGCCTGATCGTGGCCGACAACGGATCGGACATGTACATCTCGGGTGCCTTCGACCCGCGCTGGGACAACGGCGTACTCAACCCGGCGTTCCGCGGACTGAACGCCAGCGACTTCGAGGTGCTTCAGCTCGGGTGGCAGGGCGGGGGATCGTCGGTGTGCACGCCAGGCGCACCGACGGGTCTCTGGGCCACGGCGAGCGGTTACGACGTGCAGATCGGATGGACGCCTCCGGCGGGCGCGCTCCTGGGGCACATGCTCGATGTGGGCTCGGGCTCGGGTCTGTCGAACCTGGGGTCGTTGCCAGTGGCCGCGCCGACCGCCGGCCTGGCGGGTCCGGCGCCGGCCGGCCGCTACTACGTGCGCGTCCGTGCTGGTAATGCCTGTGGCGCGGGCGCCGCGTCGAACGAAGTCGTGCTCGACGTGCCCTCCGGGTGCGGCGTGCCCACGGCGCCCGGCACGTTCACGTCATCAGTGAGCGGACGCACCGTCTTGCTC
>JANORI010000331.1:0-7708 GCA_031415235.1 Acidobacteriota bacterium
GTTCGCACTCCACATCGACACCGCCCGCTCCTGGCGCGGCGGGCAACAGCAAGTTCTCCTGACCGTCATGGGGCTGCGCGCGCGCGGCCACCGGGCCGTGCTCGTGGCGCACCCTGAGGGCGTGCTGTACCAACGCGCCCGCGAGGGCGACGACCTGGTGCCCCTGGCACCGGGGTCGGAGGTGGACCTCGCCTCGGCCTGGCGCCTGGCCCGGGTGATTGCGCTGTACCGGCCCGACGTGGTGCACGCGCACGATCCGCATGCCGTGGCCATGGCGTCGCTGGCGCTCTCGTTTGGCGTGGGCCCGGCCACGCCCCAGCTCGTGGCCTCGCGGCGCGTGGACTTCCACCTGCAGCGGCACTCGTTCTCGCGCTGGAAGTACCGCCAGGTGGCGCGCTTCATCGCGGCCTCACGGGCCATTGCCGACATCCTCGTCGACGACGGCATTCCCCGGGCCCGCATCAGCGTCGTGCACGACGGCATCGACGTCGACCGCGTGACGCGCGCCCCGGCGGCCGACCTGCACCAGGAGTTCTGGTTCCCGAAGGGCTCGCCCGTGCTCGTGAACGTGGGCGCGCTCGTGCCGCACAAGGGCCAGAAGTTCCTGGTCGAGGCCATGGCGCAGGTGCGCCGCGTGGTGGCCGACGCGCAGCTCGTGATCTTCGGCGAAGGCGAACTGCGCGCGTCGCTCGAGCAGCAGATCCGCGAACTCGACCTGCAGAAGCACGTCGTGCTGGCCGGCTTCCGCGACGACGTGTTGTCGCTGACCAAGAGCGCCGACCTGTTCGTGATGAGCTCGGTCACCGAGGGCCTCGGCTCGACGGTGCTCGACGCCATGGCCATGGGCCTGGCGGTGGTGGGTACGCGCGCCGGCGGGATCCCCGAGGCGGTGGAGGACGGCGTGACCGGGGTGCTCGTGCCGCCCGCACGGGCCGACGCGCTGGCGGATGCGCTGGTGCGCATGCTCGGCGATCCGGCCCTGCGTGAGCGCCTGGGTGAGGCGGGCCGGGCGCGCGTGCGCGCCGAGTTCGACGTCGACCACCTGGTCGATGGCACGCTGGTCGCTTACGGCGCCTGATCGCACCAGACCTCAACTCTCCGGCGAAATGGTCCGGGGCGCTGGAGTCACGTGGCTGAATCAGGGATGCTAAAGGTGGGTGCCAATGAGCGCCCGCGCGAGATCGCTGAGGAAACCGCTATGACCGACTACATCGACGTGACCGGCACGCCCTACTG
This sequence comes from Acidobacteriota bacterium, assembly GCA_031415235.1. Classification (GTDB taxonomy): domain Bacteria; phylum Acidobacteriota; class Vicinamibacteria; order Vicinamibacterales; family UBA2999; genus CADEFD01. The sequence goes on from JANORI010000331.1 coordinate 1,237, forward strand.
CCTTGAATTCGAGGCGAGCCTTGGTGCTGCACGAAAGCGGCTTGGCGATTTGGCGGACCGGGTTGAACTGCTCAGGAGCAACGGCACACTCTCACCAGCCACACTGCAGGCCTACTATGGAGAAAAGCGATTCGAGCAGATTGCTGAATCGAATGCCTTGGAAGGCAGCACCCTCGACGTGGGCGACACGGAGTTAGCGGTCGCTCGAGGAGTGACGTTTACCGGACACGACCCGGCCTACGTTCGAGATGCACAAGCGCTGGCAGAAGCACTCGATCGCCTCACCGAGTTGGCAAGGGGAAATGAACCAACATCGCTTGATTGCAGATCAGGGACAACTCGGATCGTTTCTCGACTTGCTGATCCGGCGGGCCGATGATGCACTGCGTGAACTCGAACGTGCGGCGACGAAGGTGCAGGGGTACGATCCTGTGCTCGAACATCGACGCCGGAGTTTTTCGGGTCGACTCGCGGTCTGGAACGCAGGGATTCACCTATTGGTGGAAAGCGTTCGCGCCCGTGTTCACGAGCGCCTTGAATCGACTGCGGCTACCGTCGATGTGCGCGAGTTCGATGAACTCACAACTGATGCGTTCATCGAACTCTGCGAAGGGCGTGCGATCGGCCAGAGCTGGGCATTCACGATGTCAGCTTCCCTGCCCAACGGCCGCAAAGTGAGTTGGTTGTGTTGGGCCGGTTACCTCCGACAGGATTTCAAGGATGCCTTGACGCTTCGCGGGGTCGATCACGAGAGACCCTCGCTTATGTGGTCACTGCCAACGGGAACCTACCCACCTTGGCGGGAGGCGAACGCCGGTGAAACACCCGCGGGGGAGCAGATGACGATTGCGGCTGACAAGTGGGTGCTGTGGAACAGCAACCGCACCGAAGACGTCTCGGTTTCGACCCTGGCCGACCGCCTGGCTGACCGCGTCATCGATGGCCTGGTACCCTCCGCTGAGCTATGACCTTCTCGGCATAGCTCTTCGGTTATAGAGGGAGGCACGAACCGACCGGCGTTACTGCGAGAGGACACGCTACGTGCACTCACTGCAGCGGGTCGTAGCGGATGGCCAGCACCTCGAGCCGTTCGGGCCCGAGGGGCGTTCGCAGTGTCACGACGTCGCCGACCTTCGCCTTCATCAGCGCCTTGGCCATCGGCGATTGCCACGAGATGCGTTCGCTGCCGGAATCGAGCTCGTCGATGCCCACGATCGTGCTGTCGCGCTCCTCGCCCGACCCCGTCCGGAAGGTGACGGTGGCGCCGAAGAAGATCCGCTCGTGACGCTTGCCGGCGTTGTCGACGACCACCGCGTTGTCGAGGCTCTTGGACAGGTAGCGGACACGCCTGTCGATCTCGCGCAGCTTGCGCTTACCGTAGAGGTAGTCGCCGTTCTCGGATCGGTCGCCGTTGGCCGCGGCCCACGTCACCGTGATGACGAGCGCCGGCCGCTCGGTTTTCCACAGCCGCCCGAGTTCCTCGCTCAGGCGGCGGTGTCCCGCTGGCGTGATGTAGTTCTTGAACGCCGGGCCGGTCGTGGACTCGCGGGCGGGCGCACGCGTCGGCGTCTTCTTCCGCATGGAGGAGGTCATGCGCGCCTCGCCTTCGGCCGTCGGCGACCAGCCGGCTGGCACAGCGGGTGCAGCGGGCAGTGCACGTTGGTCCGCGTGGTGCCGAAGCCGCAGGCGCCCATCATGCCCAGGTGACACATGGAGAAATCGTAGCGCACTGGGTCCTCCGGGTTGAGCTGACGCAGCGTGCGCGTGATGTCCAGCGCCATTGGCCAGCCCGGGCTCATGCGCGACGTCATCCCCAGGCAGCGGCCCACGCGGATGATGTGCGTGTCGAGCGGCACCACGAGCTGCGCCGGCCGCACTGACTGCCATAGCCCTAGATCCACCGCATCGGTCCGCACCACCCAGCGGAGGAAAAGGTTCAGGCGCTTGCAGGCACCGCCCGACGAGGGGCGTGAGAAGAAGTAGCCCACGCCGGGCACGGGCCGCGCGCGGCCGTAGATCGCCGTCAGGTCGAGCGCCATGGCACGGGTCGAGAACGACTCGAGCCCCGCCTCCACCGACTCGGCATCAACCGCGTGGCCGACCGCGAAGAACCCTTCGAGCGAGCCGTGATCGCGCAGCATGTGATGCAGCTGCCACGCCAGCGCCGCCAGGTCACGACTCCGAATCCAGCGATGGCCCAGCGGCTCGAACGCCGTCGCGCGATCGGGCATGAACGCGCGCACGAACGCCGCCGGCGACGGACCCATCACGGCGAGCACGGCGTCGACCGTCTGGATGACGCTCTGCACGCGGCCAAACGCCAGTGCCGACGCCAGGAAGGCCACGATCTCCTGATCAGCGGGATCGGCAAAGCGCCGCACCGTCCAGATCGGATCGCGCGTGGAGCGATCGAGATTGAACCCGTCGTAGAGCTGGTCGAGTCCAGGTTTGAGCGCGGCGAGGGCGGCCGGCAGGGCCGGCGCAGGAGCAGGCATCGATCCGCGATCTACTTGAAGGCCGCCGCGCGGTCGAGCGCGTTCAGGCTCGACAGCACGACGGTCGCCACGCCGTCGAGGAACTCGGGCGTGATCTTGTCGGCCGTGTCGGTGGGCTGGTGGTAGTCGGCGTGATCCTCGACACCAAAGTACACAAACGGAATGCCCGCCTCGTGAAACACGCCGTGGTCGGACTGCGTGGTCCAGTCGTTCTGCCCGCCGCCGGTGTCGTGTCCGAACATCACGGTGATCGGCGCCTCGCGCAGGGCGGCGGTGAGCACCGGCAGGAGCCGCGGCCACCGGCCCGGACCCGCGGCGTAGATCTCACGCCGGTCGTTGCGGCCCACCATGTCGAAGTTCACGTTGAGGGCGATCTGATCCACCGGAATCGGCGCGCGGGCCATGAACGCTTTGGCCCCCTGCAGGCCCTGTTCCTCGGCGTCGAATGCGGCAAGCACGAGCGGATGCGCGAACGGCGTCGTCACGCAGCGCTCGGCCACGGCCAGCAGCATGGCCACGCCCGACGCGTTGTCGTCGGCGCCATGGTAGGTGCGGCCGTCACGCACCCCGAGATGGTCGTAGTGCGCCGACACGACGATCGCCGGCAGATCCGGTCGTCGGCCTTCACACATCGCCACGACGTTCACGCCCGGCATCGGTCCGCCGGTCCTGCTGGTGAATGAGAATGGCTGTTCGAACCGACGGAGACCGTCCGGCCCGGCCGCCACGGGCATGACGAGCAGCGGCGCGACGCCAATCGCATCGAAGCGCTCAGCGATCCAGGCGCGCGCCTTGGCGTTGCCAGGCGTGCCAACGGCGCGACCGTCCATGCCAGGCGCCGTGAGCGCTCGGACCGTCGCCAGCATGCGGGTACCAATGGTGTCGGCGCCACGCTCGGCCGGCGACGGCCGCGTCGGCGTGGCCGCGCCTTGCGCGCGAGCCGGCATGAGTCCGCCGAGCAGCAGCACGAGCAGCACCGCGTGCGCGATCGGAGCAGGTCCGCGCCAGGCGGGGCAACCACGGGTCATGTGCTCGTTCCGTTCTGGTGAGAAGCCGATATGATGGTGTGCTGCAAGACATCCTGGCAAGGGCCATCTGGCCGCGGTGAAGGAAGGCGTCTCGTTGATGGTACTTGCAGTTCCGAAAGAAAGTTGGCCGGGCGAACGACGTGTCGCGGCCACGCCCGAAACCGTCACGAAGCTCATGGCCATGGGCTTCGAAGTGCGGGTGGAGGCAGGAGCCGGACTCGGCGCCGCCATTGCCGACAGTGACTACGTGAAGGCGGGTGCCACCATCGTCTCCGCGGGCGCCGTTCTGTGGGCCGCCGCCGACGTGCTGCTCAAGGTGCAGCCGCCGAGCGCGGCCGAGGCCGACCAGCTCAAGGCCGGCGCCACGCTCATCAGCTTCCTGTGGCCGGCCAAAAACACGGACCTCATCGACCGGCTGGCCACGCGCCAGGTCAACGCCATCGCCATCGACCAGGTGCCGCGCATCACCCGCGCCCAGAAGATGGACGCGCTGTCGTCGATGGCCAATATTGCCGGCTACCGCGCGGTGATCGAAGCCGCCAGCTTCTACGGCCGCTTCTTCACCGGGCAGATGACGGCCGCCGGCAAGGTGCCCGCGGCAAAGGTGCTGGTCATCGGCGCCGGCGTGGCAGGGCTGGCCGCCATTGGCGCGGCTCGCGGGCTGGGCGCCATCGTGCGCGCGGTCGACACGCGCGCGACGGTGTAGGACCAGGTCAAGAGCATGGGCGCCGAGTTCATCGAACTCAACGTCGTGGAAGACGGCGAGGGCGGCGGCGGCTACGCCAAGGAAATGAGCCCCGCTTTCATCAAGGCCGAGATACTGATGTTTGCGGCACAGGCGCGCGAAGTCGACATCATCGTGACGACCGCGCTCATCCCCAACAAGCCGGCGCCCATCCTCATCACCGAAGAGATGGTGAAGAGCATGAAGCGCGGGTCGGTCGTGGTGGACCTGGCCGCCGAGAACGGCGGGAACTGCGAATGCACCGTGCCCGGGCAAGTCGTGGAAGCGCACGGCGTACACGTCATCGGCTACACGGACCTGCCGAGCCGGCTGGCGCCTACGGCCAGCCATCTCTACGGCAACAACCTCGTGCACCTGCTCACCGACATGGGCGGCGCCAAGAACTTCAAGATCGACGAAGGCGACGAGGTGGTACGCGGCGCCCTCATCCTGCATCAGGGCGCCCTCAAATGGCCGCCACCAAAGAAGGATCCGTCGCCGGCGCCTCCCACGTCCGTCGTCGCGGCCCCGGTTTCCGCGGGCGGGCACGGCAAGGGGCACGGGGCGGGCGCCTCGCGGTCGGGCCGGGGTCAGGCCGTCGCCGCGATCATCGCCGCCGTACTGCTCACGGGCCTGGGCCTCGTGGCGCCCGGGGAGTTCCTGTCGCACTTCACCGTCTTCGCGCTCGCGTGCGTGATCGGCTGGCAGGTCATCTGGAACGTCACACCCGCGCTCCACACGCCGCTCATGAGCGTGACCAACGCCATCAGCGGCATCATCCTGGTGGGCGGGATGCTGCAGGTAGGCGGTCCGCCAGGCTCGCTGATGACGCTGGTCGGCGCCACCGCGATTCTCCTCGCCACGATCAACGTCGTCGGCGGTTTCATGGTCACGCAGCGCATGCTGCGGATGTTCCGCCGCTAACGAGGATCTCGAGCCGTGCCTGAATCACTCGTCACTGTCGCGTACATCGTCGCCGGACTGCTCTTCATCATGAGCCTGAGCGGCCTGTCCGCCCAAGCCACGGCTGGCCGCGGCAACCTTTTCGGCATCGTCGGCATGATCATCGCCGCGGTTGCGACCGCGCTCAGTCCCCGCGCGGGCGGCTACCCGGTACTCGCGGGCGCCATGGCGGTCGGCTCGGCGATTGGCGCAGTCATGGCCGCGCGCGTCGAGATGACCTCGATGCCGCAGCTCGTGGCCATCCTGCACAGCTTCGTGGGTGCGGCAGCCGTGCTCGTGGGCCTGGGCGGTACGCTCGACCCGAACACACCGCACGTGGGCATCGACGCCACCATCCACGAAATCGAGACGTTCGTCGGAGTGTTCGTCGGCGCGATCACGTTCACCGGCTCGGTCGTGGCCTTCGGTAAGCTGCAGGGCCTGATTGGCAGCAAGCCACTGCTGATGCCCGGCCGCCATCTACTGAACCTGGTGGCGCTGCTCGCTTGCGTGTTCCTCGGCTTTCAGTTCGTGAGCGCCGAACACGGCGCGGCGCTGCAGCCGCTGATCATCGCCACGCTGATCGCATCGCTGCTGGGCATTCACCTGGTCATGGCAATTGGCGGCGCCGACATGCCGGTGGTCGTCTCGATGCTGAACAGCTATTCGGGCTGGGCGGCGGCGGCGGCGGGCTTCATGCTCGGAAACGACCTGCTGATCATCACCGGTGCGCTGGTGGGATCAAGCGGCGCGATCCTGAGCTACATCATGTGCCACGCGATGAACCGCTCGTTCCTGAGCGTGATCCTCGGCGGTTTCGGTGCCGACGAAGGCAAGGCCCCGGCGGCGGGCGGCCAGCCCGCGGGCGAGGTCAAGAGCATCACCGCCGACGAGACCGCGGAGCTGCTGCGGGATGCCAAGAGCGTGGTCGTCGTGCCGGGCTACGGCATGGCCGTTGCCCAGGCGCAGCACCCGATGTACGAAGTCACGAAGATCCTGCGCGATAAGGGGGCGAACGTGCGGTTTGCCATTCACCCGGTCGCCGGCCGACTGCCAGGCCACATGAACGTGCTGCTGGCCGAAGCGAAGGTTCCATACGACATCGTGCTCGAGATGGAGGAGATCAACCACGACTTCCCCAGCACGGACGTCGTGATCGTGATCGGCGCCAACGACATCGTTAATCCAGGAGCGCTCGACGATCCTTCGAGCCCGATCTATGGCATGCCGATCCTGGAAGTGTGGAAGGCCAAAACCTGCATCGTGATGAAGCGCGGCATGGC
>JANORI010000332.1:0-9245 GCA_031415235.1 Acidobacteriota bacterium
CTCGTTGGGATCGCCGATCGAGCGGATGACCCGCGCCCGGATGTCGTCGAGCCCGCCCACGTAGTCGATGATCGAGCGGTCGGCGATGTCGTAGAAGAGCGCGTTCACCGTGAAGTCGCGCCGGAACGCGTCTTCCTCGGGAGTGCCAAACGTGTTGTCGCGGTGAATGAGCAGGTCGCGCGCAGCGTCCGGGGACTGGTCGACGCTCGCCTCGTCGGCGGGCGGTTCGGGTTCGCCGGCGGGAATCAGCTTGCGAAATGTGGCCACTTCGATGGCCTTGTCGCCGAACTTCACGTGGGCCAGGCGGAAGCGCCGGCCGATGATCCAGCAGTTCCGGAACAGCTTCTTGACCTGGTAGGGATGCGCCGAGGTGCCGATGTCGAAGTCTTTCGGGCGCCGGTCGAGCAGCAGATCGCGCACGCTGCCGCCTACGAGGTAGGCGGTGTAGTGCGACTCGTTCAACCGGTTCAGCACCTTGAGCGCGTCAGGGTCAATGGACGCGCGTGAGATCGGGTGGTCTGATCGCGGAACGACAACGGGCTCGGACATCAGCGGGCATTGTAGCAGACGCCTATGCCGAAAATGGCACTAAACCATATTGTTTTCAATACGTTACAGGCTATTTTCGGCAGCAGTGTGCTAGGATGCCCCCATGTCGCGCCCCCTGGCCGTCGCCCTGGCGCTCGTGCTGTGCGGCGTGTCGCTGGACGCCACCCGCGAGGATCTGGCCCGGGCCCGCACCCTGTTCAACGAGCGGAAGTTCGACCAGGCGATTCAGGCGGCCGAACTGGCCCGGAAAACCCCCGACACGGCCGACGCCGCCGCCATCGTGCTGGCGCGGGCGCATCTCGAGCGTTACCGGCAGGTGGCCGATCCGGCCGACCTCGGCTCGGCTCGCACCGCCCTTGGCAGTGTGAACGTCGAGCGGCTGGGCACGCCCGACCGGGCCGAGTACCTGATGGCTCTCGGCGGGTCGCTGTTTCTCGAAGACGACTTCGGCGCGGCCGCCGAGATCTTCGAATCGGCCATCGAGATTGCTCCGGCGGCTGGCGAGCACGCGCGCGAGGCCGTGCTGGATTGGTACGGTTCGGCCATGGAACGGTGGGCCGCGGCCTTCACCACCAGCCGCCGTGCCGTGATGCTCGAACGACTCGTGCGGCTCATGCAGCGCGAGCAGGCCAAGAACCCCGGGTCGCGTGCCGCGTCGTATTGGCTCGTGGCTGGCCTGCGCGCCCAGGGCGAACTGGAGCGCGCGTGGCAGGCGGCCATTGCCGCGTGGGTGCGGGCGCCCATCGCGGGTCAGCGCGCGCTCGGGCTGCGGACCGATATCGACCGGCTCGTGCGGGAAGGAATCATTCCCGACCGCGGCAAGGAAGGGCCGGAAGCCGAACAGGAATTGCGCGTGACCACCCTGCGCGCCGAGTGGGAACTCGTGAAGCAGAAGTGGAAGTGACAGGGACTCCAGGCTGGCCGCCAGGACCTGGCCGCCGATCGAGAACTGGAGGGAAGCGCGCCTACGGTTTCGCTTCCTTCCAGTTCTCGCCTATGCCCACGTCCACATCCAGCGGCACGGCGATGGTCACCGCGCTGGCCATCGTGTCGCGCACGAGTGCGGCGACGCGGTCGGCGTCGGCGCGCGGCGCCTCGAAGAGCAGTTCGTCGTGCACCGTGAGGATCATGCGTGACGCCGGGGCCTGGGCCGCGAGCACGCGGTCGACGTCGATCATCGCGCGCTTCAGGATGTCGGCGGCGGTGCCCTGGATGGGCATGTTCACCGCCACGCGCTCGGCGGCCGCGCGAATCTGGCCGTTCTTGCTGGTCAGCTCCGGCACGGGTCGTTTGCGTCCGAACATCGTGCGCACCACGCCCGACACGCGCGCGTCTTCCAGCGTCTTGTCGATGAACCCGCGCACGCGCGGAAAGCCCGCGAAGTAGGCGTCGATGAACTGCTGCGCGGCCCCCTGCGACACGCCGATGTCCTTGGCAAGCGTGAAGGCCGTCTTCCCGTAGAGCAGCGCGTAGTTCACGATCTTGGCCCGCCGCCGCAGCTCGTGGCGGTCGAGCCCGCTCTCGGGACCGAAGACCTCGAGGGCCGTCTGGTCGTGGATGTCGTCGCCGCGCTCGAAGGCCGCAATCAGCGTCTCGTCGCCGGACAGATGCGCCAGCACGCGCAGTTCGATCTGCGAGTAGTCGGCCGAGATCAGCACGTGCCCGGGCTCGGCCACGAACGCGCGCCGGATCTCACGTCCAAGCGCCGTGCGAATCGGGATGTTCTGCAGATTCGGGTCGCTGCTGCTCAGACGCCCGGTGGCGGCCACGGCCTGGTTGAAGACCGTGTGCACGCGGCCGGTCACCGGATGAATCAGCGTGGGCAGGGCGTCGATGTAGGTGCCCTTCAGCTTCGCCAGACTACGCCAGTCGAGGATCAGGCGCGGCAGGTCGTGCGTGAGGGCCAGTTCCTCCAGCACTTCCACCGCGGTCGACGGCGTGCGCGTCGTGCCCGTGCGCTTCAATACCGGCAACTGCAGCTTGTCGAAGAGCACCTCGCCGAGCTGCTTGGGCGAGCCAATGTTGAACGTCTCGCCGGCCTGGAGGTAGATCTCGGCGGCGAGTCCGCCCATCTCGTGCTCCATGTGCGCTGCCTGGCTCGTCAGCGCCTGGGCATCGATGCGCACGCCACACCGCTCGAGGCCCGCCAGAATCGGCACGAGCGGCAGCTCCAGGTCGCGGTACACCGCGGCCACGCCGGCCGTGTCAAGCTCGGGTGCAAACAGCTCCGCCAGCTGCCACGCCAGATCCGCGCGTTCGCCCGCGTAGTCGAGCAGGCGATCGGGTGCGAGCGACGTGAAGGCCATGGCCTTGGCGCCTTTGCCGCGCACGTCGTCGGCGAGGCGCGCGCGGTAGCCGAGGTGTTCGAGCGCGAGCGGTTCCAGGTCCTGACTCGAGCGCGACGCGTCGAGCAGGTACGCAGCCAGCATCGTGTCGAGGTCGAGGCCCGCGAGCGTGATGCCATGACGCGCCAGGATGACGGTGGCGAACTTCAGGTCGTGCCCCACCTTCGCCACAGCCGCGTCTTCGAGCACGGGCTTCAACAGGGCGAGCGTCTCGTCGCGGTCGAGGCCGCCGTCGCTGACGAGCGTGGCCGCGCCAAACGGCAGGTAGCGCGCGACTCGTGGACCGACCGAACAGACCAGACCGGCCAACGTGGCCCGCATGCCAGCGTCGCCATCGGCCAGCGCGTGCAGCGCCACGCGCCCATGCGCGCGGATCTCGTCGGCCAGCGCGCGCACGCCGTCGAGCGTCTCGACGACCGCGTAGTCTGTCGTGACCGACTCGGCCGTCGGCGCGTACTCGGGCACGAGCGTGCGGAACCCGAGGGCCGAGAAGAGCGTGTAGCACCGGTCGCGCGAGGCGCCGCGAAAAGTCAGCGCCTCGGGATTGAAACTGACCGGCACGTCGGTGCGAATGGTCACGAGCTCCCGGCTGCGCCGGGCGTCGTCGGCATGCGCCAGCAGGGCTTCGCGTTGCTTCCTGGCCTTCACGGTGCTGGCCGCCCCGAGCAACGCGTCGAGAGAGCCGTGGGTGAGGATGAGATCGCGCGCGCCTTTCTCGCCGATGCCCGGCACGCCCTTCACGTTGTCCGAGGCATCGCCCATGAGGGCCAGCACGTCGACCACCTGCGACGGCCCCACGCCAAACTTCGTCGCCACGCCATCGGCGTCGAACCACGCGCCGTCGTCCTTGGGGTTGTAGACGCGAATGTTGCCGCCTACCAGCTGAAAGAAGTCCTTATCGCCGGTCACGATGGCGACGGTGAATCCCGCGTCGGCGGCCTGGCGCGCAAGCGTGCCGATCACGTCGTCGGCCTCGAAGCCCTCGCTCGTCAGAATCGGCACGCCCATGGCCTCGCAGGCCTCGTGCACCCACGGAATCTGCTCGGCCAGGTCGGACGGCATCGGCGCGCGGTTGGCCTTGTAGTCGGCCGAGAGCTGATCGCGGAACGTGGCCGCCTTCAGGTCGAACGACGCGGCGATGTACGCGGGCCGGTGATCGGCGAGTAGCTTGCGGAGCATCGTGATGAAGCCGTAGACGGCGTTGGTCGAGCGGCCGTCAGGCCCGGTCAGACCGCGGATCGCGTGGTAGGCGCGATACATCTGGTTGCTGCCGTCGATGAGGAAGAGCGACCGCGGGTCTGTCATGGGGCGAGGCCGGTATTATGATGCACGATGGTGATTCGAGGGGGCAGGCGGCGCCGCGAGGTTCGCTGGCGGACGGCGTGGCTCGGGGTCGCTCGGCTGCTGGTGCTCGTGGCCGGGATGTCGGGCGCCTCGTGCAGCAACGTCATCTCCCGGACGTACGAATACGAGGAAGACGTCTACCTGCGCCTCGACGGGTCGGCCACCGTCTATGTCAATGCGGCCGTGCCGGCGCTCGTGGCCCTGCGCGATGCGCCCTTGCCGCTGGATCCGGCCGCCAGGCTCGACCGCAACGACGTGCGGGCGTTCTACGAAGGGGCGGGCGTGCGCGTGGCGTCAGTGAGCCTGTCGCGTCGCGAGGGACGCCGCTACGTGCATCTGCGGGTGGAGGCCGACGACATCCGCACGCTGAGCGCGGTCAAGCCCTTTGCGTGGTCGGCCTACGCCCTCGCGCCGCGCGACGGCGTGCTCGTGTTCACGCAGCAGGTGACGGCGGCCGCGGGACGCGACGCCGGCAAGGTGGGCTGGACGGGCGACGAGCTCGTGGCGGTGCGGTTGCACCTGCCGAGCCGCGTGCCCTTCCACAATGCACCCAGCCGAACGGTGGAGCGCGGGAACATCATCACGTGGGAACAGCCGCTGGCCGCGCGGGCCAGGAGCGAGCCGCTCGCCATCGAAGTGCATCTGGAGCCGGAGTCCATCCTGTTCCAGACGCTCGCGCTCTTTGGCAGCATGGCGGCACTGGCGCTGGCGGTCATGGCGCTCTTCGTGTGGTGGGTGCGCCGCACGGGACGCGCGGCGCCCCCGCCTCCCGCTACTCGGTGACCTTCTCGAGCGACTCGCGCACTTCGGCGTCGGTCTTCAGCTCGTTCTTCACGCCGAACGACCCGAAGCCGGTGGCCAACGACCGCGCCAGCATCCGCTCGACGTTGCTGTTCACGACGCCCGTGAGCGTCACGTGTCCGCGCACGACCACGATGTGGATGGGCGGGTTGGCCATGGCGCCGTAGTTCCAGAACGACGAGTTGCCATAGATGGCGCGGGCAATGCGGAAGCGCAGCTCGTCGTCGAACTGCGACACCGGCACTACCTGGATGTCGTTTTTCACCGACAGGACGCCGTCAACCTTGGCCACGCGTCGCTCGATGTCGGTCTTCTTGTAGGGCATCGTGACCCAGCCGGAGAGCACGACGTGCCCCTGGTCGATACCGGCATCGATGCTGTCGAAGATCGTGAACTGCGTGTAGCGGTTCACCTGGGTGGAGATGTCGTTGAAGACTTGCAGGTCTTTGCGGTCCTGCGCGTCGCTCGTGCCGGTCAGGGTGACAACGAGCGCGAGGGCCATCAGCGTGAGGCGCGTGGTCATGACAGGGGCTCCTTCGGAGTGCCGCGTCGATTGGCGGGGACTGAGGCGCGACATGCCGGCTCTTACTGCGAGGCGCATGCCAAGACGGTGGAGCGAGTCAACACCGGATTCATCGAAGGATTTACGCGATTGTCGGCCGCTGTGCTCTTGCGGGGACACGTGCCACGTCCTCTGAAAGGCGGCTGGCGCCGCGTTCACAGCCCCGTGGCGGGTGCCAGAGCCTACGGCACGACGAGCACGATCTCGTTGGATGGCGCACTCGACCCGAAGGCATTGGCGGCGCGCATGCGGAAGTAATACGTGCCGCCGGGCACGGCGCCGGCAATGGCGGTGTCGAGCGAGCCAAGTGACAACACGCCGAGGTTGGCAAGGCCCGGCGCCGTGCCGGCTTCGACCACATAGGCGGTCGCGTTGCCTGCGGCCGCGGTCCAGCCGAGCGACACGACGTTGCCGGCCACGGACCCGACGAGTCCGCTCGGTGCCGTCGGCGGAGCGCTGGTGGACGGCGTGGTTAACAGCCACTCGCTGGACGGCGGGCCCTCACCCGATGCGCCGATGGCGCGCACCCGCAGCGCGTAGGACCCTGGCGCCACTCCGGCGGCGACCTGCGTGGCCAGGCCCACGGGGAAGCGGCCCAAGTCAGCCAAGCCCGGCGCGGTGCCAGCCTCGATCACGTAGCCGATCGGCGCGGGCGAGGCTCCGGGCGACCATCCGAGCGACACCGTCGATCCCGTCACGGTCATCTGGATCTGCCGTGGCGCGCCGGGGAACACGATGCGCGGCTTGAAGACCGCGAGACCCGCGATGGGACGGCCGCCGACCGAATTGGATCCCGTGAGGATCAAGTAGCCGTCGAGTCCGATCAGTCCCGCACCGTTCACCCCCGCCGGCACCACCGCCGGATTCCACGGCAGCGGCTGACCGGTGGCGCCGTCGAACGTGGCGGGTGGTAACCGGACATTCAACTGGTCGAAGTTGTTGAGGACCGCCAACGTGCCTCCCACCAGCGCCAGGGTCGGACCGGTCGGCAGGTCGATATTCAACGGCGCGCCCGCGACCCGGTCCACGGCCAAGGTCCGCAGGTAGTACGTGACAGGAAAAGTGATATCGGTGCGAACGTGCATGCCGAGGAACACGCGCTCTTGCCAGACATCGAGGCTGTAGGTCTGGACGTTCGGGATGTTCGGATTCCAGGAGGTGAGCTGCAGCGACCCCAGGTCGAACGCCGCCGCCCCAGTGCGTGCGGTGCCCGCGACCCCGGTAAACCGGCCAGCGGCATACACGGTCGGGGAAGCGATCTTCAACTTGAAGACCTCTCCGTTCGGCATTGGGTTCCACGGCAGCAGTTGACCTGCGACCAGGTCGTACGCAGCGAGATTCCGCCGCGGCTGGCCGGCGATCGTCTCGAACCCGCCGGCGATGAAGAGCGTGCTGCCGCTGATAGCCAGGCTCTGGACTTGGCCGCTACCCACCTCGAGCGCTACGGCATAGCGCACGCCGGTCGCGGCTGAGTAGGCGAAGATCTCTCCGGCCGTGTAGGTCGAAGGCGGTGAGTAGAACCACCAGGTCGCCGCCACCACGAGGTCGCCACTCACCGCCAGCGCCTTGATGCTGATGGCATTCGACTCGGGCGGCTGAACGGTTGCCGGCCGCCCAGTCGTAAGATCGAGCGCGACCAGTCCGCGCCTGGTGATCCCGCCGACGCTCTGGAAGCGGCTGCCCAGCGCGACGCGACCGTTCGCCGCGGCCACGCTCTGCACGTAGCCGCCGACCGAGGGCGCCCACGGCAACAGCGCGCCCGTCGCAGCGTCGAATGACGCCAGACGGGTACGCGGCGTGCCCGCCACCTGCGAGAAGAGCCCGCCCACATACAGCGTGTTGCCATCGAGCGCGAGGTCTACTGGGAAGCCATCGAAATAGGTCGCCGCCGGCGAACTCCAGATCGCCGCGGCGGTGCCGGCATCGAGCGCCGCGACCCGTGTGGGTGACGTGGACGGCGCGGTGTCCTGCACGATGGCATGCACGCGGCCGGCCGAGACCACGACGCGTTGGACGCGGTAGTAGGGCGGCGCGGTGAACGCCGGCACGAGTGTGCCAGACCGCGTGTAGGCCTGCAGGGGTGTGGCTCGTCTCGGTCTTCGTCACCACGTAGACGCGGTCGTCGATCGCCGCCGCCACTTCGCCGGTGGCCAGCGCCGGGAACGGCACCGCCGCTCCAGTCATCGCGTCGAGCGCCAGGCCGCTCGACGTGCCGGTCCCCGATCCCGCCATGGCGACGTAGAGCACGCCTTGGCTGGCGACCATGTTCCTGATGTAGCTCGGAGGCGCCGTCGCTGGCGCCCACGGCAAGGTGACACCTGTTGCCGGATCTAGCGCGAGAATCGTTCCTGCTGCGCTACCAACGAAGCTCGCCACGAAGAGCCGGCCACCATCCATCGCGAGTTGCGTGACGGCGACCAGGTTCGATGGGGGAGAAAAGCCTGGGTCGCGACGGCCGTCCGCCCCGATACGCACAAGCGTGATCGGGCCGGCGTCGGCACGTACCGCGAACCAGCCTCCCGCGCCGTCGCTCACGACCTTGTCGACGTAGCCAATCAGGCCGGCGGCCGTGTTGAAGTTCGTGGCGTCGGCGGCATCCACGATCGCGAACGGTCCGGTGGGCGGACCGACGTAGTCGAACTGGCCGCCGATGACCAGGGTATCGCCCACCTTCACCGCGGCGTTGACAATTCCCCCTATGTTGCCGTCTGGCACCCACATCGGGATTGGCGTGTTCTCGATGGGCGCCTGCGCCTGGGCTTCCGGTACGACACTTGCGAGGGCGAGCGTCGCGCAGAAGATCGCACAGAGAAACGATCCGCGCAGCCAAGGCATACACGTCACCTCTGCCGTCGCGCGTGGGGCTCGCCTCCGGCGTTGCCATCCTACATCGCGGTGATGCGGTGCGGGCTCGAGGTGTCTGGTCGAGCTGGGGAGCGCGCCCGGGCGTAGTCGTCTACTTCGTGGCGGTGTAGCCGCGACGCGCGCGCACCGTGTAGCCCGGCCGATTCATCTCCACGCGAATCGTGTGCCAGCGGCCGTCGCGGTGCCCGGGTGCGGGGTAGCCCAGGTAATACTGCTTGCTCAGCTCGTCGGCGATGTTGGCGGTTGCCGGGTCGAGATCGCGCGCGTCGCGCACGATCTCGGTGCGCCCGCCGCTGTCGTCGGTGAGCTCGCGTAGCGCGCTCACGTTCACGCGGTCGTCGCTGGTGGCGCCGCCGTAGCGTCCGCCGCCACGACCCGGACCGCCCGACCCGGGAAACGTCGGACCCTGGGGCCAGGGCGAGCCGCCCCCACGGCCTCCGCCGCCGCGCGGAAACGGAAACGGCAGGCGGGGCGACGGCTGGCGCACAACTGGTGGAGTCGAACGCGGACCACCAAACGTGCTGTCTCCGCGCCCGTCGATGCCCACGGCATAGACGAGCACTTCGGTTTCACGAATCATCTGCTTCAGCTCGGGCACCGAAATGCGGCTATTGGTGTCGTTGCCGTCCGACACGATGAGGATCGCCTTCTTGCGATGTTCGCCTTGCTGGGCGATGGGCACGGCGTCGGCCACGGCGTCGTACATGGCCGTGCCGCCCGTGGGGTTGATGCGTGCCAGCCGGCGGCTGACCAGATGCTTGTCCTTCGTCCAGTCGTGC
>JANORI010000333.1:0-1700 GCA_031415235.1 Acidobacteriota bacterium
GTCGATGCCGCCACCGGCGCCCGCCTTCGAAGGCGTCGGGCACCTCGGCGAGGTCGGCCATCAGCGACGGTACGTCCTCCTGCGGCCGTATGTCGGCGAGAGTCATCCGGAGAAATTCCTCACGCGAGTAGCCGTAGCGGGCCACCGCGGCACCGTTGACATCGAGGAAGGCCAGTGAGTCGGCGTCGTAGACCCACATCGCGTGCGGATTGGCCGCGAACAACAGCCGGTAGCGGGATTCACGCTCCTCGAGCTCGCGCAGCTGGGCGTGCTCATCGTCCTGAGCCCGAAACACGATGACGGCGCCTTGGATGGCACCACCGGTGTCGCGAATGGGGCCGCCGCTGGCGGTGATCAGCCGTTCGTGGCCATCGCGAGCGACCAGCAGCGCGGCGCGGGCGTGACTCGACACGGTGCCGTCGCGGAGAGCGGTCGCCACCAAGGTCTTCACGGCCTGGCGCTCCGCGTCGTCCACGGCCACGACGACGTCGTCGAAGGCCCGCCCCAGCGCGGTCGCCTCGGACCATCCGGTGAGCTGCTCAGCCGCCGGATTCATCTCGCGGATGTGGCCATCGAGGTCGGTGGTCACGATCGCGTCTCCGATGCTGCACAGCACCGTCTCGAAGCGTTCACGGCCCCCGTCGTCCAATCCCATGAATCCTCCCGGGCAGTGCTCGACGCCATCATACGGCCTTGCCGGGGCACCTCGTCACGCCATCTGCGCCGACGCGCGGCGCGCCGACCTCGAATGCCGGCCGGAGGCGGTCAGACGCGGAAGAAGCGGGTCACCTTGACGACGAAGGCGCGATTCTTCAAGCCGGGATAGCCGGGGGTACGCGTGTCGCGTTCGTCGGTGTAGACGACGAAGAACTCGCTGCCGAGTTTGTACTCCCAGCGAAAGCGGACGTTGGTGCTGAAGCTGCGGTCGGCCGAGCTGTACTGCACCAGCGCGCTGGTGAACATGCGCGGCGAGAAGGCGTAGTCGGCGCGCGTGCGCAGCAGCGTGGTGTTGAAGTCGCCGGCGGGCAGAGCCACGCGGCTGTACTGCACGGTGGGCTCGATCGACAATTGCTTCAGCACCGAGATTCGGGCGGCCGTGTAGTTCAGCGAGCGGATGGTGCCGTTCCAGAACTGGCCGATCTGGGTGCCGATGGTGCCGGCCACGCGGCGCTGCGCGCCCATCGCGTAACTGAGCTGTACGTCGTCGAACGAGTAGCTGCCCGAGGGAATCGCAATGCCGGTCGCCACCGTGAACGGCGCCACGATCATCTCGTAGTCGCGCGTCGCTTCCGCCGTGATGATGTCGCTGTTCTCGCGTTCGAGCACGAACTTGCCGACCTGCACGCGGGTCTCGAGCGCGCCACCGCCGTTCTCGAAGTGTTCGAAGTCGCCCTGGAAGGTGAGCTTGCGCACGCCCTTCAGGTTCTTCGGACGTGGGCTGAAGCGGAACGACGCGAACGAGCGCTTGAAGTTGTCGCGCTGGATGAAGCCGAGTTCAGGATTGAAGTTGTCGCCGACGTCGAGGTACTCGAGCCGCGCGCCATAGCGATCGGCGAAGTAGTCGAAGCGGCCCTGGAAGCTGTCGTTGTCACGGTCGTAGCCCGGGGCATCGGTTTCGGTCTTCGCGTAGTAGCCGCCCACGGTGAGGTTCTCGAAGAAGCCGAACGCTCCATCCACGCCGTAGGCCTGGTTCGACGAGG
>JANORI010000334.1:0-3767 GCA_031415235.1 Acidobacteriota bacterium
CACGATCACCGGCGAACCCGATGCGAGCTGGTGGGACGACATCGGCACGGTCGAGAAGCGCGAGAGCCGCGATGACATCTTCCTGCTGGCCGCCTCCGACGCCGCGGCCGACGTGGCCCAGTGGCCGCGCGGTTCGCGCGGCTGGGACCAGGTGCACGCCGCGACGTTTGCGCATCCCCTGGGCG
Organism: Acidobacteriota bacterium; assembly: GCA_031415235.1. GTDB lineage: Bacteria > Acidobacteriota > Vicinamibacteria > Vicinamibacterales > UBA2999 > CADEFD01. Next base: position 186 of record JANORI010000334.1, read on the forward strand.
GGGGCGGGCACCTGCTGGCCTGGTTCTTCAACCGCGGACCCGTCCCGGTCGTGGGCGACGGCACGACGGTGATGCGCATCAGCCACCGGCGTCTGGCTGGCTTCAGCGCGTGGGAACACCCTTCGTGGCGCCAGGTGTTCGACGTGGGAAGCTGGGACAGCTCCAAAGTCGTACTGCCGACGGGGCAATCGGGCCACCCCCTCAGCCCCAACTACTTTGACCAGAACGAGTTGTGGCGCGCCGGCCAGTTCCGGGCGTTGGCCTACAGCCGTGGCGCCGTCGATGGCGCCGCAGTGCATCGCCAGCTGCTGACCCCGTAGGACGGGGGATTGTGGTAGCATGAACATATGAGCAGACGTTCAGATGTTAGGCCGCAGTCCGCGCCCCGCGCCGCGGAGTCCGGGCGATCCGCAGGTCCAGAGGCGGAGGCCTGCGACGTGTTCCACATCGATCCGTCAAAAGTGGCGCGTCTGCGCGCGGTGCTCATCGGCCAGGCGCCGGTCGATGCGCTGACTGAGACGTTCCGGGCGCTCGGTGATCCCACCCGCGTGCGCGTGCTCGACGCGCTGTCGCACGGCGAGTTGTGTGTGTGCGACCTGGCGTTGCTACTCGGCTTGAGCCAATCGGCCACCTCACATCAGTTGCGGCTGCTGCGAGCGTTGCGGCTGGTGCGAACGCGCCGGGCTGGCCGGATGGTCTACTACGCGCTCGACGATCGACACATCGTGACGCTCTTCAGGCAGGGCCTGCGCCACGTCGAGGAGTCGGCGGCCAGGCCCGGCAGGCGGCTCGCATGAGCGTTGCCGCTGCCGCTCGACCCGCGTGTACGGTGTGCGCGATTCACATGGAGTCGGTCTTCAGCGTGGCGGGCATGGACTGTGCGGAAGAGGCCGTGATTCTCGAACGCCGTCTCACGCCGCTTGCGGGCGTGGAGCGTCTGGCGGTCGATGTGATGGGCCAGAAGCTGCACGTTGCCTACGATGCCGCCGTTGTGAGCGCGGCTCGCATCAGCGAGGCGGTCGCCGAAACCGGCATGCAGGCGTGGCTGGAGCACGAGCGGCCCGCCGCGGCGGTCGGGTCCCGCAAGGGGATGTGGCCGCTGGCCGTGGGCGGCGCCGCGGCCCTGGCCGGCATCGCCCTGGAGCTGGCGATGCCAGCGACCCGCTGGCCCTGGCCGGCGTTTGCGCTCGCCATCGTCGTCGCTGGACAGCAACCGTTGCGCAAGGCGTTGCTCTCGTTAGGTCGCCGTTCGCTCGACATCCATGTGCTCATGCTGCTGGCGGTGGCCGGCGCGCTCGCGCTCGGCGAGTGGGCAGAGGCCGCCACCGTGGTGTGGCTTTTTGCGGCGTCGCAGTGGCTCGAGGTGCGCACGATGGAGCGCGCGCGCGACGCGATTCGTGCGGTGATGACGCTGGCGCCCACCGACGCGCTCGTCAAGCACGGCAACCACGAGCATCGCACGCCGGTGGACCGTGTGCTGCCCGGCGCGATCGTGCTGGTGGCGCCCGGCGAGAAGATCCCGCTCGACGGGGTCGTCGTGGCCGGGCAGTCCGACGTGAACCAGGCGCCCATCACCGGCGAATCGCTGCCCGTCGATCGCGGACCTGGCGACGAGGTGTTTGCTGGCACCATCAACGGCCACGGCGCCCTCGAACTGCGCGTCACGCGCGCCGTGCGCGACACGACGCTCGCGCGGATCGTGCACCTCGTGGAGACGGCGCAGGCCGAACGCGCCCCGGCGCAACAGTTCATCGACCGCTTCGCGCGCTGGTACACGCCGGCCGTCGTGGTTGCCGCCGCGCTCGTCTTCCTCGTGCCCGTCGCGGTGCTCGGCGCGTCAGCGGGCGAGTGGGGATACCGCGCGCTCGTGCTGCTGGTTGTGGCGTGCCCGTGCGCGCTCGTGATCTCGACGCCCGTGTCGATCGTCGCCGCGCTCGCCACCGCGGCGCGGCGCGGCGTGCTCATCAAGGGCGGCGCACACCTGGAGCGGCTGGCGGGCGTGCGTGTCGTGGCCTTCGACAAGACGGGCACACTCACCTGTGGAGAGCCGGTGGTCGTGACCATTGAACCGGTCGGCGAACGTGAGGGCGATGGCCGGCACGAAGCGTTGACCGCCGCCGCGGCGGTGGAGGCGCGCTCTCTGCACCCGATCGCGCGTGCCGTTGTCGATGCGGCGCTCGCGCAGGGCCTCGAGGTGTCGGGCGCTGCCGACGTCGCGGTGCTGCCCGGGCGCGGGGCGGAGGGCACGTGGCGCGGGGCGCGTGTCGTCGTCGGCAACGCGCGGCTCATGCGCGAGCGCGACCTTGCCACCGTCGAGGTCGAAAGCGTCGCTGATGCCATGGCGGCACGCGGCGAGACGGCGGTGTTCGTGGCCCTCAGCGGACGCGCCCGGCTGGCGCTCGGTGTGGCCGACCGGGCACGCCCGGTGGCGGCCGACGTGGTGCGGCGGTTGCGCGGACAGGGGATCGCCCACGTCGCCTTGCTGACCGGCGATACACCGCAGGCGACGGCCGTGCTTGCCGCGGCCGCGGGTGTGACAGATGTGCGCGCGGGCCTGCTGCCCGAAGACAAGCTCGCCGCCGTCCGGGCGCTGCGCGCCGCGCATGGCCCCACGGCCATGGTGGGCGACGGCGTGAACGACGCGCCCGCACTCGCCGCCGCCGACGTGGGCATCGCCATGGGGGTCATCGGCTCCGCGGCTGCGCTCGAGGCCGCGGACATCGCGCTCATGTCCGACGACCTGCTGAAGATTCCTTACGTCCTGCGGCTCAGCCGGGCCACGCTGGCCAACGTGCGCATCAACGTGGCGCTGTCACTCGGGTTGAAGATGGCGGTGCTGGCTCTGGCCGTGGCGGGCCTGTCGACGTTGTGGATGGCCGTGCTGGCCGACACCGGGGCGTCGGTGCTCGTCGTCGCAAACGCGATGCGTTTGCTCAGGCATAGATAGACGCGGTGGCGTATTGACCGCGTGATCGATCGATCCGATCTCAGTGATGCCCGAATCGAGAGATCGGACGATCGGTCTTTCTGATCACGCGATTACCACGTCACGAGACCACGACATTCAACTACTCAGTCGTCGCGGCTGGTTCGTCGCGCTTGCGCGGCTGGAAGAAGTGCGAGTCGACGAACTCGTCGATGTCGGCCTGGTCAGCCGGGTCCACGCGGTCGAACTGCAGGCCCATGCCGGCGCGCGGGTCACTCCACCGGACGTGGGCGTCGATGTCGAAATCCTTCTTCGAACCGGGCAGCCGGAACCGCAGCCGCACTTTGGTCATCGATTCGAGCGGGCTCGTAGTGCGAATGGCGATGCCGCCGCGCGAGATGTTGAGCGAGAGCGCGGCCGCTATCGTGGCGCCCACGTGATACGCCGCGGGAATGCCCAGCACCACGCGCGGGCTGTCGCGCCGGTTGAAGTTGTCAGGGAAGAGGTGCGGCGCGAGCGACGGCAGGATGTGCTGCACGGCGCTGTACTCGTTGACGTATCCGGCCACGCCGAGCGCGGCCAGTTCACGCACCTCGTCGGCGCTCGACACCGTGCCGCTGAAGGCCAGAATGGGAAGGCGCCCGTCGTCGAGCTTC
>JANORI010000335.1:0-3655 GCA_031415235.1 Acidobacteriota bacterium
GAGCTGGCCACTTTGTTGGTGATCTGCTGGCCGTCGAGATTGAGCTGGAACGCGTTGTCGTCGCCCACGCCCGGGCGATTATCCACGTTGTTGGCGGTGATGCCCTTCACCTGCAAGGATAGCTCCATCCAGTTGCGGCCGGCGAGCGGCAGCTCCTCCATCTGGCGTCGGTCGACGTTGCCGGCCACTTCCGATGACGTGATATCGACGAGCGGCGACTCGCCAGTGACCACGAGGGTTTCCGACAACGACCCCACCTTGAGCGAGAACGGCAGTGTGGCGTTCTGGCCGACGCGCAGCTCGAGTGCGGGCACCGTCGATGAGCCAAAGCCGGTCAGCTCGGCTCCGAGCGAATAGCGGCCTGGCGGCAGGTTGACGAGCTGATATTCGCCCTTGGCATCGGTAACTGCCGAAGTGACGCGACCGGAGTCAAGACTCGTGACCGTGACGGTCACGCCGGGCAGCACGCCCTTCGACTCGTCGGTGACGACGCCAGACACCGAGGCATTCTGCTGGGCAAGAACCGCTGTGGCGGACAGCACCACCGCTGCGGCCCACAGACCTATTGAACGCACGCGCATAACGCCCCCTTCCCCGTCTCGGGGAACACGAACACTCCAGCGATGACGTCATCGACGAAAAGCGTTCCTCACACATACCTGGAACGCCATGAGACAGCGCGGACTATAGCACGCCGCTATTGAACCGTTGCACCTGATTCAGCAGCGGACTATCATGCCGCGCCGCGTCATTTCGACGTTCTCCCGCGCGGGTCCAGGACGCCACGTCTATGAATGTCCCGAAGCACTCACAGGCGTCAAACCACGCCGCCCTCGAATCCCTCGCCGTGGCCCGCTGGCGTATCGCCATCGCCCTGACGGCGGCGATGACGGCCATCTACGTGCTGTTCATCCTGCTCGTCGCCTACGGCAAGACCCTGCTGGGCACGATCATCGTGCCCGGCCTGAGCGTGGGCATCGCCCTCGGCGTGCTCGTCATCCTGTCGGCCCTGGCGCTCATCCTGATCTACGTGCGCTGGGCCAACACACACTACGACCACCGCGTGGCCTCGATTCGCGACGGGAGGGCACGATGAACACCGCCGCCGGACAACCGAACCTGGTCGCGATGATCGGGTTCTTCGTGTTCATTGCGGCCTCGCTCGGCATCACGTGGGTCGCCGCCACGCGCACGAAGAACACCAAGGACTTCTATACGGCCGGTGGTACGGTCACGGCGCTGCAGAACGGCCTCGCGCTGGCCGGCGACTACATGAGCGCGGCGAGCTTTCTGGGCATCGCGGGCCTGGTAGCTCTGTCTGGCTTCGACGGCCTGATCTACTCCATCGGCTTCCTGGTAGGCTGGCCCGTGGTGCTGTGCCTGATTGCCGAGCCGCTCAGGAATCTCGGCCGCTACACCTTTGCCGATGTCGTCGCCTTCAGGTTGAAGCAGCGTCCCGTGCGCGTGGCCTCGGCGTTTGGCGGCCTCGCGGTGATTGCTTTCTACCTGATCGCGCAGATGGTCGGCGCCGGCAACCTGATCCGCCTGCTCTTCGGCCTGTCGTACGAAACGGCGGTGGTGATCGTCGGCATCGTGATGCTGGCCTATGTGCTCTTTGGCGGCATGCTGGCCACGACCTGGGTGCAGATCGTGAAGGCCGTGCTGCTCATGAGCGGCGCGGGGCTGCTGGCACTGCTCGTGCTGGCGCGCTATTCGTTCAATCCCCTGGCGCTCTTTGCCGACGCCGCGGCCAGGTTCGGCCCCGCAGTGCTGGCTCCAGGCAAGCTCGTCTCCGACCCTATCGATGCCATCTCGCTCGGCATCGCCCTGATGTTCGGCACGGCCGGGCTGCCGCACATCCTCATGCGCTTCTACACCGTACCCGACGCGCGCACGGCTCGGGTGTCGGTCGCGTATGCCACCGCCGCCATCGGGCTCTTCTACCTCTTCACGTTCATTCTCGGGTTCGGTGCGATGGTGATCGTGGGCCAGGACGCCATCCGCGCCATCGACGCGGGCGGCAACATGGCGGCGCCGCTCCTGGCCGAGGCCGTCGGCGGCCAGGCGTTCCTCGGCTTCATCGCCGCCGTGGCCTTCGCGACGATCCTCGCGGTGGTCGCGGGTCTCACGCTGGCCGGCGCGGCGGCGCTCTCGCACGACATCTGGGTCAACGTGGTACGCGACGGACACGCCGACGGCGGCGAGCAACTGCTGGTGGCCCGAGCCTCGACGGTGCTGCTGGCAATTGTGTCGATCGGCCTCGGTATCGTCTTCAAGGGACAGAACGTCGCCTATATGGTGGGCCTCGCGTTCGCGATTGCGGCGAGCGCCAACTTCCCCGCCCTGCTGCTGTCGATGTTCTGGAAGCCGTTCACCACGGCCGGCGCAGTGGCCAGTATCGTCGTGGGCACGACCGCGGCGCTCGTGCTCATCTATCTGTCGCCGGTCATTCAAGTGGACATGCTGAAGCAACCGGCCGCGATGTTTCCGCTGCGCAACCCGGGCATCGTGTCGATCCCGCTGTCGTTTGTCGTCGGCATCGTCGTGTCGCTGCTGGCGCCTGAAGCGGCCGCGGCGCAGAAGTTCGCCGCGACCGAGCGGCAACTGCATCTCGGCGAAGAGCTCTAGATCGTGCGGCGAGCCGACGGTCTACCGCCGCGGCGCGAACACGGGCGTCGTCACCACCGGCCCGCCGGCCAGGTAGGGCGCGCGATCCTCCGGCAGGAAGATACGCACGCGCCGGTCGACGTCGTAGCGCGGGGGCCAGTCGAGCGCGCCGTAGGTCTGCCCGGCGAAGCGCCGGCGGAAGCCGTCTTCCTCCCACCGCTCGACCACGATGACCGCCGGGCGTCGCTGCGTCGCCAGCCACGCGATGCCGCGGTCGAGCCAGGCGGCGTCGAGCGCGTCCCATACGACCACTTCGCGTCCCGGCCAGAAGCGCAGCCCTCCGCTCTGCCACACCGTGATGACCACCGCACTGGCGGGAAGGCGCGCGGCCACCGTCTCGGCGGTGAGCGGGAATCTCGACTCGAGCCGCTGCAAACCCAACGCGTCACGCGATTCGACGCTGCGCAGCGACCAGCCAGACGTCGCGGCAATCACGACCAGGGCCAGGGGTACGCCGAAACCCGGGGACAGGCGCGCGGCCAGCGCAAAGGTCGCCACGGAGGTCAGCACCAGCGACAACGCGACGGCCGGCAGCAGGAAGCGGACATACCACCATTCAGGAAAGGGGCGATACGCGAGGTAGACCACCGATAGCGCCGCCGCGAGGAATACCAGCGCCCAGGCCTCGGCACGGCGGGCACGCGGCACGAGCCACGGCGAGGCCAGGGCCAGTAACACGAGGGGCGAGCCGATGATCAGCCAGGTCCGTCCGTACTGCAGTAGATTGACGGGCACGTGCGACGCCGCAAACAACGCCTCGAGGCTGCCGTAGCCTGACTGGAACGGCGAGCCGTAGAGCGCGGCGTTCAGGGCCAGCGCTACGAGTCCCCCGGGCGCCGCCGCCGCGCCCGAAACCAGTGCTGCACGTGCGGCGCGCGGCCACCACCCAGCCGTGAACGGACGCGCCGCCAGCCACACGCACGCGATGAGCGCCGCGGCTCCCGCGGGCGCCAGATTCGGCCGGACGAGCACCCCGAGGCCCACGACC
>JANORI010000336.1:0-5054 GCA_031415235.1 Acidobacteriota bacterium
CTGGCGGGCGTGATGCTGAAGATGGGGGGCTACGGCCTCATCCGCTTCGCGTTCCCGATGTTCCCGGAGGCTGCGCTGGCGTTTGCGCCGCTGCTCGCCACGCTCTCGGTCATCGCCATCGTGTACGGCGCGCTCGTGGCGATGGCGCAGCCAGACATGAAGAAGCTCGTGGCGTACTCGTCGGTCAGCCACATGGGCTTCGTGGTGCTCGGCATCGCGGCCATGAACGTGCAGGGCCTGCAGGGCGCCTCGTATCAGATGCTGGCACACGGCGTGAGCACCGGCGGCCTGTTCGCCGTGGTGGGCATGCTCTCGGATCGGCGGCACACACGGCTCATCAGCGAGTTCGGCGGGCTGAAGGCGGTCATGCCTCGGCTGACCGCCGTGTTCTTGATCCTGACCCTGGCCTCGGTCGGCCTGCCGGGGATGAACGGCTTCATCGGCGAGTTCCTGATTCTGCTGGGCGCGTTCCGTTGGGATCCACGCTTCGTGGTAGTGGCGGGTCTCGGCGTGATCCTGTCGGCCGTTTACATGCTCTGGATGTTCCAACGCGTCTACACCGGTCCGGTCACACATGCCGACAATCGTCATCTGAAGGATCTGAGCGTGCGCGAATGGGCCGTCGTCGGCCCGCTGTGCGCGCTGTCGATCGTGATGGGCGTGGCGCCCAATCTCTTCCTGGCGCCGATGGAGCCTGCGGTCACGCGCATCGTGCAGCGAATGGAGTCTCGCGAACCGATGCGGGTTGACGCCGGATGGCGTTCCTGGTTTGCTGGCGCGCCGACGCCGGTTGCGGCGCGTGCGCGCGCCGTCGAGGGGCAGTAGATGTTCAGCAGTGCGTTCGACGCCGTCGTTCCGATGGTGTGTGTCTCGCTTGCGGGGTTGTTCGCCCTGCTTGCCGAGGCGTTTCGCGCCAAGGGCGAACGGATGCCCATCGGCGGTCTGGCGGTGATCGGTCTGGTCGGCGCCGGCGTGGCCTCGGTGCTGCTCTGGGACCGCAATGCCACCAGTTTCGGCGTGGTCACAGCCGATAACTTCGCGCTGTTCGTCAATCTGGTGCTGGTCGTGGTCGGTCTGCTCACCGTGCTGTTTTCGTCGCAGACCCTCGAACGCGACGGTCTGCCGGTTGGCGAGTACTACGCGCTGGTGCTGTTTGCCATCGTCGGCATGATGCTGATGGCACAGGCCACCGATTTGCTGCTCATCTTCCTGGCGCTCGAGACCATGTCGATCGCCGTCTACGTGCTCACCGGCCTTCGACGCGATCAGCCGAATGCGATCGAAGCCGCCTTCAAGTACTTCCTGCTCGGCGCCTTCGCGAGTTCGTTCTTCTTGTACGGCATCGCCTTCATCTACGGGGTGACGGGCACCACCCACCTGGAACAGGCCGGCGCGGCGATTGCCGCCCAGTCGATGTCGTCGAGTCCGATGCTGCTGCTGGCCGTGGGCCTGCTGGTCGTCGGCTTCGGGTTCAAGATAGCGGCCGTGCCGTTCCACATGTGGTCGCCAGACGCCTACGAAGGCGCGCCGGCGGTCGTCACCGGATTCATGTCCACGGGGGTGAAGGCGGCAGCGCTGGCGGCGTTCGCCCGTGTGTTCCTTTCGGCCTTGGCGCCCCTGGTGGCCGACTGGACGCCGGTGCTCTGGGCCATCGCCGCGGCCACCATGGTGGTCGGCACCGTCGTGGGTGTGTCGCAGACCAGCCTGAAGCGCATGCTCGCGTATTCAAGCATCGCCCACGGCGGGTATCTGCTCGTGGCCATCATCGCCGCCAACGACCTAGGCAAGGCCTCGATGCTGTTCTACCTGGCGGCGTACGCCATCACGAACCTCGGCGCGTTCGGCGTGATTGCGCTGCTCGGCTCACGCGAGCACGCCAACGACGACCTGCGCGACTATGCCGGACTGGCGCACTCGCACCCGGCGCTGGCGCTGCTCATGACGGTGTTCCTGCTGTCGCTCGGCGGATTCCCGCCGACCGCCGGCTTCATCGCCAAGTGGTACACGTTCAGCGCGGCGGTCAGTGCCGGCTACTACGGTCTGGCCATCATTGGCATGCTGTCGAGCGTCGTGTCGGTCTATTTCTACCTGCGGATCGTCGTGATGATGTACATGTCGGATCGTGACGCACGGCCCGTGCCGCCGCCCATCTCGGGTCTGGCGATGGCCGGCCTCGTGGCGTCGGTGCTCGCGGTGCTGTATCTCGGGGTGCTGCCCGCGCAGATGATTGCCTGGGCGGAGCAGTCGATCTCGACGATTTTCTAGGGACCGTCGACCAATGATGTCATCGAAGACAGCAGCCCAAGGACCAGTTGATCCTGCTCCTCCGCGACGGTCCGCAGATCCAGCGCCACCGCATCGTCCTGAATCCGCGCGATGACGGGCGTGTCGAGCACGCGCAGGCAGGCCTCGAGACGATCGGCGCTCCAGCCAGGCCATGCGAGGCGCACGAGCGCCGTGGGTACGGTCACACCGGGGGCGCTGCCGCCACCAACGGCGGACTCGCCGTCAACGACCGCGGCCGTCCAGCCTTGTGCCCGTAGCTGACCGGCCAGGGCCCTGGCGCGCAGCCGTACGGAATCGAGCGGCGCGTGCAGCATTCGTAGCACCGGCACGTCGTCATGGGCGCGTCCCGCCCAATGATCGAGCAACGTGCCTTCGAGTGCGGCGTAGGTGAGCTTGTCCACGCGTACGGCGCGCATCAGCGGGTGCGTGGCCAGCCGATCCACCAGCGTCTTTCGGCCGAGCACGATGCCGGCCTGAGGGCCACCGAGCAGCTTGTCGCCGCTGATGGCCACAAGGTCGACGCCGGCGGCTAGTGACGACTGCACGGTCGGCTCCCACGGCGACGCTGCATCGAGGTTGCCCGAGCCGAGATCCTCGGCCACAGGCACGCCACAGGCGCGTCCGGCGGCGACCAGGTCGGCCAGCGCGGGACGCTCGGTGAAGCCCTCGATACGGAAGTTCGACGGGTGCACCCGCAGGATGAGTGCGGTCTTTGGCCCGGCCGCGGCCGTGTAGTCGGCTACGCGCGTACGGTTGGTGGTGCCCACTTCGCGCAGCACCGCGCCCGACTGCGCCATCACGTCTGGCACCCGGAAGCCGCCGCCGATCTCGACCAGTTCGCCCCGCGAGATCAGCACGTCGCGGCCGCGGGCCAGGGCGGCGAGGATGAGCATCATGGCGGCGGCGTTGTTGTTCACGACGACTGCCGCCTCGGCGCCTGTCAGCGCGGTGAGCAAATGCTCGGCGTGCACCGCCCGCGACCCACGCGTGCCCGTGGCGAGGTCGTACTCGAGCGTGGAGTAGCCGCCCGCTACCGCCTGCACTCGCTCGAGCGCCCCGCGCGACAGCGGCGCACGGCCCAGGTTCGTGTGAATCACCACGCCGGTGGCATTCACGACCGGCCGCAAGAAACCGCGCGCGGTGTTGGCCAGGCGGGCCGCGGCACCGTCGGTGATCGTATCGGGCAGGGCGCCCGGCGCGACCGGGTGCCCGGCGGCAAGCGACGCCCGCAGCGCCGCAGCACTGTCGCGCAGCGCAGTGGTGGCCGCCTCGCGCCCGCAGCGCGCCTCGAGGGCGCGTCCGGCGGGGCGCTGCAGCAGGTGCTCGATGGAGGGAATCGCGCGAAACTCAGCCATGATGGCGTCTTGCGGGTGCCGACGGTTCAGGATACCATCATGAACCCACGTGCTCGCTCCGCCCCGAGCGTGGCCCTGCGATGCCCGACAAGCCCGCCTCCATCTCCGCGACGCCCACGCCCGCGCGGCGGCCGCTCGAGCGCTTCTGGCCGTACGTCGAGCTGGCCGAAGAGCCGTCGCACGAGGAGCTCGCCGCGCTCGGTCCCGACCTGCACGCCGCGCTCTTCGGTCCGCGAGACCTGCCGTTCTCGCTCACCGTGGTCTTTCCGACCTTTGACGGCGATCGCTACGGCGAGGCGCTGGCGCGAGCACAAGCGTCGGCCGAGTATCGCGACGTGGGCACCGGGCCCGCGCGTCGCCATCGCGCACGCTTCTTTTCGCCGGACGCGGAGCGGCTGCGCGACTTGTACGGTCTTGTCGGCCACCTGCCTGAGACGGAAGTGCTCATCGACGACCGGCCGGTGCCGTTTGCGCGCGAGCTCTGGCTTCCGCTCCTCTGGCTTCAGCTCCTCCGGTAGTCTCGTGGCGCCGCCCACCAGCGAATTCGACCGTCACCTCCGCGAGCTCGAGGCCGAGATCAAGCGCCTCGAGGTCGAATACAACCTGTTCTTCGCCGGCCGCCTGGCGAAGCTGCCGTGGGACACACGCGGCCGCGTCGAAGCACTCGTCAAGCGCTACGACCGCTCGCCGATCCAGAACACGGCCGAACGCTTCAGGTTCCAGGGTCTGCAGTCACGCTTCAGCGCCTTCTGTGAGCTGTGGGAACGGAACCTGAAGTCGCGCGAGGGCGGGCGGCCAGGTCCGCGGGGGAGAAGCGCCTACGCGGAGCCCAGTTCGCCGCCACGCACGCCGGCGGTGGAGCGGCCACCGGCGGCCGAACCGGGCGAGGCCAGGCCGGTCCAGATGTCACTCCGTGATCCGGACGCCGAGGCCGACCAGGTGAAGGCGCTCCACGAACGGTTGAATGCGGCGCGCCGTCAGGCGGGTGAGAGCGAGGTGCCTTTTGAGCGCTTCCAGGAAGTGGTCCGGGCGCAGGTGTCGAAGCTCGGCCTGGACGGCAGTGGCGTGGCGTTCAAGGTGTCGGTGAAAGACGGGCGCGTGACGTTTACGGCCAAGCCGCAGGCCGGAGATGACGAGTGAGGGGCTGTGCAGGAAGGACGAACCTGGCTGGTGGGCACGAACCGGCGCCGGTCTTTCGACCGGCGCCAGATGACATCAGTGGTTCAGACGAGCAGGACGTTGCCGGCCTGGGGCCCCTTGGGGCCGTCGACGATCTCGAACTCCACGCCCTGACCCTCTTCGAGCGAGCGGAAGCCGGAGCCCTGAATCGCCGAGTAGTGGACGAACACGTCGCTGCCGCCTTCGCGCTCGATGAAGCCGTAGCCCTTGGCGTTGTTGAACCACTTGACCTTG